>JBDKJJ010000332.1:0-6449 GCA_039796635.1 Bacteroidota bacterium | reverse complement strand
GTACATCGCTTAGTTCGCATTAGTCCATTTGATTCAAATGCACGTAGGCATACTTCTTTTGTAAGTGTGTTTGTTTATCCAATTGTAGATGATACTATCGAGATTGAAATTAAGCCTGCTGATATTGAAATGCAAACTTCAAGAAGTGGTGGTGCTGGTGGTCAGAATGTAAATAAAGTAGAAACAAAAGTTCAATTAACTCATAAGCCAACAGGAATTGTGGTGGTGTGTCAAGCTGACCGTTCGCAGTTGGGTAATAAAGAGTTGGCTATGAAAATGTTGAAGAGTCAGTTGTATGAATTGGAGTTAAGAAAGCGAAATGAAGAACGGGATAAAATAAATGCAACAAAGAAAAAAATTGAATGGGGAAGTCAAATAAGAAGTTATGTTTTACATCCTTACAAATTAATAAAAGACCACCGAACAGATTTTGAAGTAGGCAACGTGCAACCTGTTTTAGATGGAGATATTCAGCCTTTCATCAAAGCATTTTTAATGATGGAAGCAGAAGAAAATAGTAATTAATCATGAATTCAAATCCAACAATATTAGCCATTGAATCATCATGCGATGAAACATCAGCGGCTATTTGGAAAGATAAAAAAGTGCTTTCCAATTTTATTTGTAATCAAAAAATTCATGAGCAATATGGCGGTGTTGTTCCTGAGTTGGCATCTCGTGACCACATGAAAAACATTGTTCCGGTGGTAAATGAAGCATTAAAAAAAGCGAATGTTTCGCTAACTGAAATTGATGCAGTGGCTTGTACTATTGCTCCTGGTTTAATTGGTTCTTTGTTAGTAGGTGTGTGCTATGCCAAAGGATTAGCATTATCATTGAATAAACCATTGATAACTGTGAATCACATGCAAGCTCATGTGTTGGCTAATTTTATTGATGAGCATCAACCTAAGTTACCTTGTTTGTGTTTAACGGTTTCAGGCGGACATACGCAAATTGTTTTAGTGAAAGATTATTTGCATCATGAAATAATTGGTGAAACTATTGACGATGCTGCTGGTGAAGCATTTGATAAAACAGCAAAAATGTTAGGGTTGCCTTATCCTGGTGGTCCGTTAGTTGATAAATATGGTAAGGAAGGAAACCCACTTCGATTTGAATTTCCTGAACCCAAAATTGCTGATTTAAATTTTAGTTTTTCAGGAATGAAAACATCCGTACTTTATTTTCTACAAAAAAATAATGCATCTAATCCGAAGTTTGTAGAAGAAAACTTAAATGATATTTGTGCCTCAGTTCAATATCGAATTGTAACTTTTCTTTTAAATAAATTGAGCAAAGCTGCTAAGCAAACCGGCATAAAAGAAATTTGTATAGCTGGGGGAGTGAGCGCCAACAGTGCTTTACGAACAATGGCTAATGAGTTAGCGCAAAAAAAAGGATGGAATTTATACATTCCAGAATTTCAATATTGCACTGATAATGCGGCTATGATAGCCGTTACAGCTTATCATAAATATTTACAAAACCAATTCAGTGATTTAAGTGTTAGTCCTTCGGCCCGAACACAATTTTAATTTTAAAAAACATAGCCATGATTTCAATTACTACATTAGAATTTTTGAAAAAATTAAAATCAAATAACAACAAAGAGTGGTTTGATAAAAATAGAAAGGAATATGAATCTGCAAAAGCGGAAATGAAAAAGTTGTGTGATGCAATAATAAATGAAGTTGGAAAATTTGATAAAAATATTGCTGGGTTAGAATCAAAAAATTGTTTGTTCCGAATCAATAGAGATATTCGATTTAGTAAAGATAAATCGCCTTACAAAACCAATATGGGAGCTTACTTTTCAAAGCATGGAAAGAATAATGGAGTAGGGGGTTATTATTTTCATTTAGAACCAGGCAAATCATTTATTGGTGGTGGAATGTATGGCGCAATGCCTGAACAATTAAAAGCTGTTCGTCAGGAAATTGATTATAATTTATCGGATTTTAAAAAAATAATTTCATCATCAACATTTAAAAAAATGTACCCTGATTTGGAAGGTGAAAAATTAAAAAATGCTCCAAAAGGTTATGAAGAAAGCAATCCTGCGGTTGATTTTTTAAAACATAAAAATATGTATGTTTCAAGTGCATTTAGTGATGAGGAATTAATGGATGAAAATTTCAACAAATCATTTGCTGTTAAAGCAAAAGTACTATATCCATTTCTTCAATTTTTTGATACAGCCATTTCAAATGAGTAATTTTAATGAAAGAATTATTGAAAGAAGGGATTGATTTTTATTATAATGAAAATGGATATATGGTTTTTACCGAACATCATTTATCTAAACGTGGATACTGCTGTGATAATGGTTGTAAGCATTGCCCATACAAGAAAAAAAATTCACAGCGAAAAAAATTATGGGATGATTCCGATTCAAAAAAGTCGGATGATTCCAAAAAATAGTTTACCTTCGTCATCGCAATTTCACTTCAACTAAAATCAAATCAATCACAACTTAGATTGATTATTTAGAAAAATTGCTTTCTCATTTTTTCCAAATTAAATTAAAATTAGTGTATGCAATATAATTCGCAACGTGGCGGTATCATTATTCGTGAATACGGTCGTCATATTCAAAATATGGTTGATTTCATTGTTAAAATTGAAGACAAAGAAAAAAGAAATTACTACGCAAAATATGCCATTGAAATGATGGGCATGTTATTTCCGCATTTGAAAAATGTAGAAGATTTTCGTCATAAACTATGGGATCATTTATTTATTATGAGTGATTTTAAATTAGATGTAGATTCACCCTATCCAACACCAACCTCTGAAACCGTAGTAGTAAAACCTCAACGATTAAAATATCCAAAACATAAAGTTGAGTTTAGGCATTATGGTCATAATGTTGAAATTTTAATTGACAAAGCGTTAACTGAAACAGATGCTGAAAAACAAAAAGAATTTGCACAAGGAATTGCAACGGTAATGAAAATGACTTATCGAAATTGGAATAGTGATGATGTTAATGATGATACTATTAAAGACGATTTGCGTATGATGAGTAATGGTGGGTTAACTTTAGATGAGGATCAGCGAATTGCAAATATGAAGCAACGTCAGTTTCATCAAAACAATAATAACAACCGAAATAGCAAGAACAAGAAATCATTTGGAAAAAGAAACAATAACAACAATAATAATAACGGTCAAAATAGGAACAATGGAGCAAATGGAATAAATCAGACCAACACCAATAACCGAAACAACAATCAAAGTAGTAGAAATAATAATAATAGAAATAGGAATTTTAACAATAGAAATAGCAATGGTTTCAATGCTTAAAGGAAGAAGAGGAGGGTAAAAAAATTATATCTCACTTTTTAACTACGCAATAAATTGTATCTTTAACCAATTGAATTTTATAAAATAAAATGAATTTTTTTCACAAAATGATTTTTCACAAATCTGTACTTGCAATATCTTTTTTTTTACAAATAGCCGCTATTAGTATGGCGCAAACCACGGCTCCTTCTGCAGGAACCTCACCAACAAGCCTTGGTGGTGTTGGAGCAACAAATATTGGAGGACCAATCAAAACAGGAACTGGAAATGTAGGGTCAACACAGTTAATCAAAGATATGAATGCAGTTCAATTTGATAAACCAAAAACCAATTCATTTGATCCAAATGACCCAGATGCCGGTGATTTTGAAAAACGAATAAATGAATTAAGGCAATCAGGAGTAGGTGAAGATGAAATTCAGAGGTATTTGAATTCTCAAAATTCGAATAAACAAGGCGTAAAAGATGTTTTTAAAATTAAAGGAGATTTATCAGAAGTAGAAGCCAAAAAACAACAAGTAAAAGCTTTACAAGGATTACCTGATTATTTTGGTAAAAATGCAAATGTGAATACTGAAGTTTATGGAGGCTCAATATTTGGTAAATCATCGTTGATTTTCACACCAGTAGAAAATCCAGTACCACCAGACGATTATAGAATAGGGCCTGCAGATAATATTATTGTTACCATTTGGGGTGAAGCTGAATTTCAAAATACTTTTATTGTAGGAAAAGATGGAGCTATTTTCCCATCTAATATTGGAAAAATTTTTCTGAAGGGCGTAACCTTTAAAAATGCAAGAGAAATTATAAAAAGTAAATTTCAGGCTATTACACCTCAAGGAAGTAATATTGAAGTAACAATAGGTCAGGTTCGAACTATACGTGTTAATGTAGTAGGTGAGGTTAATCAGCCCGGGGCATATTCAATTTCAGCATTGAATACGGCATTTAATGCCTTGTATTTGGCAGGCGGACCAAACAAATTAGGGTCACTAAGAGAAATATTAGTTAAACGAAATGGTGTTATTATTGATACACTTGATGTTTACAAGTACTTGCAAAATGGAGATAAACAAGATGATATTTATCTTGAAAATAATGATTTCTTATTCGTTCAAGTAAATAAAAAAAGCATTGACATAGCAGGAGAAGTTAAACGACCATTAATTTATCAGTTAAAAGAAACAGAGAATTTAAAAGATTTAGTCGATTTATCAGGCGGAATTAAGTTTAATGCTAGATTAGCCAATATTCAGGTGTTTAGAACTGAAAATGAAAAAGTTAAAATGTTAGATTTAAATGCCTATGAAATTTTAAGTGGTGCAAGAAAATTTGAATTGTTAGATGGAGATAGAGTATTTATTAGAGGCATAAATGATGAAATAACCAATAAAGCTCAAATTATTGGAGAAGTGGCATACCCTGGAATTTATGAATTAAAGAAAGGAGAGCATATTGCTGATTTGATAGCAAAATCAGGAGGATTGAAAGGGGAGGCCTATTTAAAAAGGGCTTATGTTATTAGGATTGCCCCAGATTTTCAAATACAATACATACCAGTTAATTTAGAAGTAGTTGTTAAAAAAGATTCACTATTGAGAATTGATTCAATAGCACAAAAATTATATGAAGAAAATAATGTAGAAATTAAACAATTTGATGCTTTGAAAATTTATAGCATTTCAAATTTTCAAGATATACCTTTTATAACCATAAATGGATTAGTGCGTAATCCTGGTAATTATATTTTATCAGGCAAAAGAACATTGAAAGATTTATTATATATATGTGGAGGTATGAAAGGCGAAGCCGAATATAATCAAGTTGAAATAGCTAGTATTATTAGTATTGAAGATGCGAAACGTAAAAATATACCAATAAAAACAATAATTAATCAATATGCAATTGATCCAATTATAGAGAATGATACAATTGCCGAAAAAATTATATTAAAACCGTATGACCAAGTTTATGTAAGAAAAAATCCTGATTTTTCTTTACAAAAAAACGTATCAATATTTGGGCAAACCAAATATCCAGGAATCTATAGTAAAAAAGAGGACAAAGAACGAATCTCATCCTTGATAAGAAGATCAGGAGGATTACTGCCAACAGCCAATGTAAGAGGAGCAACTTTTAAAAGACAGTCAGTAGGAGCCGTAATCTTAATTGATCTTGCTTCAGCTATAAAAAAACCTGGTTCAAAATCAGATATCATTCTGAATGAAGGAGACGAGTTAACAATTCCTGAATTAGATGAAGTAATTAAAATTACTGGAAATGTTCAAGTACCAGTAAATGTTTTTTATGATAGAGAAAATACTGATTTTAAATATTATATTAATCTTGCTGGTGGATTTGGCGACAATCCTTGGAAAAGAAAGTGCACTGTAAAATACGCAAATGGGATTGTTAAAAAAGCCCATAACTACGTTTTCTTTACTATATATCCAAAGGTTGATTATGGATGTGCTTTGAATGTACCGATGAGGCCTGAAAGAAATTATTTAAGACAAGCAAGTAGAGTTCCAACAGCCTTACTTCAGGCAGCTGCTTATACCGCTACTTCTTTATCCTCGTCAATTTTAATTTATTTAGCACTAAGCCAATATCTTGACAAAACAAAATAACAACTAAGTAATATAAATGAGCAAATCTGAATTTACTAATAAAAGCCTACTTAATAATGGGGTTAGGATAATCAAAGAAAAGTTATTTTATATAATTGTTGTGGTTATTGCTGCTTTCATTTTCGGATGGTTTTATAAAGGTTTTCAACCAATTAAATATTCAGCCAAATCAATATTTTATCCTGATAAAGAAGCAACTTTATCAGGAAGCCCGTTAGAATTGATTAATGGAACCACCACAGCCAAAGGAGGAGCATTAACCATTCTAGCTAAAGTATTGAATAGCCATTCTATGACTGTAGATATTGCTTCAAGAAAAGTTGACCCAACAATGAATAAGGGATACAAAATTTTAGCAGATTGGATAATTGATGATAACAATAAATTGAAAATGCCTTGGGAGAAAAAAGTTGACCTAGCGAAATTATCAAAAAGTGAAAGAATTAGTAAAGCGGCTAGTATATTAAGAAGTGGATGTTTTGCTGTGTTAGATGAAAGTGGATTTAT
>JBDKJJ010000331.1:0-10091 GCA_039796635.1 Bacteroidota bacterium | reverse complement strand
AATACTAGCAGCTACATTGCTAACTAAAGTTTTCAATATTTTTTCAACACTATTTTAGGATTGATTAAGAATAATGAAAAGTGCCAAATTCAGATTGAATGGTAACTTGTTTAGTATCGGAAGATTCAACTCTACCAATAATTTTTGCATTCATATTAAATGATGAAGCAATTTGAATTAATTGCTGAGCAATGGTTTCAGGCACATACATTTCAAGCCTATGCCCCATATTGAAAACTTGATACATTTCTTTCCAATCGGTTTTACTTTGTTGTTGAATCAATTTAAAAACTGGCGGAGGTGAGAATAAATCATCTTTTATGATGTGAAGATTATTTACAAAATGCAACACTTTAGTTTGACCACCACCACTGCAATGCACCATTCCATGAATATTTTTTCTATCTATAGCTTCAAATATTTTTTTCACAACTGGCAGATAGGTTCGAGTAGGTGATAATAATAATTTACCAACGGTAATTTTGGTTTCAGGCTCAATATCCGTTAATCTGCAATTGCCAGTAAATCTAACACTTTCAGAGAGCATTGGGTCAAAGCTTTCGGGAAATGCATTTTCATAAAATTTATTCATCACATCATGCCTTGCTGATGTAATGCCATTACTACCAATGCCGCTATTATATTCAGTTTCATAAGTTGTTTGACCAAATGATTCAAAGCCGACAATTACATCACCTGCTTGAATATTAGCGTTATCAATTACATCATTTCTTTTCATTCTGCATGTTATTGTACCGTCAATAATCATGGTTCTTACCAAATCACCAACATCAGCAGTTTCGCCACCCATGAAATGAATTTTTACATCTTGTTTTTTCATGGTTTCGAAAAATGCAGCGCTTCCATTAATTACAGCAGCTAAAATAGTTCCATCAATATGACTTTTGTTTCTGCCGATGGTAGATGTAAAGCACATATCATCAGTAGCGCCAACACAAATCAAATCATCAGTATTCATCACAATAGCATCTTGCGAAATATTTTCCCAAACTGAAATATCTCCCGTTTCTTTATAATACAAATAACTTAAAATGCTTTTAGTGCCTGCGCCATCAGCATGGCTTATCAAACAATAATTTTCATCGTGTGTGATATAATCAGGATATATTTTACAAAATGCTTGAGGAAAAATTCCTTTATCTAAGTTTTTAATGGCTGCATGTACCTCTTCTTTGGTAGCACTAACACCTCTTGCATTATATTTTTCAGATACAGATTGAACTGTTGACATGGATATTAATTTATGAAACAAAGTTAAACCATTAAAAGGAATGATAGTAAATAATTGTTCACCAAAATGAATAAGAGTATATAAAAAGTAGATAAAGCATTTAGTTATTGTTGTCGGAATGTGGCTAAAAAAACGAGATTCCGACAACAATTTTAAAAATAAAATGTATTTTTGTATGAAATAAAATTACCATGAAAGCATTAATTGGTAGGGAAAAAGAACAAAAAATACTGACTGAAGCTTATCAATCAAAACAATCAGAAATGATTGCTGTACTAGGAAGAAGAAGAGTGGGAAAAACCTTTTTAATAAAACAAACGTTCAAAAAATTTGATTTTGAATTTACAGGTATTTTAAACGCCACAAAAAACGAACAGCTACTTGCATTCAGTAAAAAAATTGAACAATTTAATGGTAAAAAAATAAAACAAATTCCAAAAAATTGGATTGAAGCATTTGAATTACTTAAAAATTATTTGGCAAAAAATAAAAGTAAAAAAGTAATTTTTATTGATGAGTTACCATGGCTTGATACTGCTAAATCAAAATTTACTGAAGCATTGGGCTACTTCTGGAACGACTTTGCATTGTATAATAATATCACCCTTGTGGTATGTGGTTCATCAGCATCATGGATGATAAAAAATATTGTACGAAGTAAAGGAGGATTGCATAATCGTATCACAAAACGAATTGAATTGCATCCATTTAATTTATATGAAACTGAACAATTTTTAAAACGCAAAGGCGTAGTACTTGATAAATACGCCATCACACAATTGTATATGGTGATGGGTGGTATTCCGTTTTATTTAAATGAGGTAAATAATAATGAAAGTGTAGCTCAATGCATTGATAGAGTTTGTTTTTCAAAAAACGGATTGCTCAATAAAGAATTCGAAAATTTATTCGCATCACTTTATAGCAATTACAAAACTCATATTGCAATTATCAAAACACTATCTTCAAAATGGAAGGGTTTATCACGAACTGAATTAGTAAAGCACTTGAAGCTAACTGACGGCGGTGCTATTACAAGAATTTTAGAAGAGTTAGAAATGTCATCTTTCATCACAATTACTTATCCATTTGGCAAAAAAAAGAAGGAGGCATTGTATAGGGTTTCAGATAATTATAGCATTTTTTATTTGCAATTTATTGATGGAATTAATGGTTATAAAAAAGGTTCATTTATCAGCTTAATGCACACTCAAAAATGGAATAACTGGTGCGGTTATGCTTTTGAAAATATTTGCTTTGAACACTTATCTCAAATTGAAAACAAATTAGGTATAAGCGCCATTCATAGTGAAGCCAGCAGTTTTTTTCACAAAGGAAGTGAATCAAAAAAAGGATTTCAAATTGATTTATTAATTGATAGAGCCGATAGAATAATTAATCTTTTTGAAATAAAATTTTGTGATAGTGAGTTTACCATCACCAAAGATTACGCATTAAAACTTCAGAATAAATTAGCTGGGTTTAGAGCCGTTACAAAAACCAAAAAAATATTGTTTTTATCAATGATAAGCACATTTGGAATAAATGAAAACACACACTCAAAAAACAATATTCAAAATAAAATTACATTGCAAGATTTATTTACAAATGCTTATTAAACAAGCATTATACAGCTATAATGTCAATTTTCAATAAAATATTGTTGTCGGAATCTCATTTTTTTAACCACATTCCGACAACAATATAGATGAGAAAATAAAATTAAATCAAAATTTCTCCATTCATTTCTTTCGGAATTTCAATACCCATCCATGTTAAAATAGTGGGTGCCAAATCAGCAAGTTTTCCATTTTTCAAATTTGGTTTTTCAGTTTTATCAATAAAAAATAATGGAACAGGATTTTTTGAATGGGCTGTGTTAGGGCTTCCATCAGCATTTATCATATAATCAGCATTACCATGATCAGCAGTAAGTAAAATTGTATATCCTTTTTCTAATGCTGTTTCTACAACTTCCTTCACACATTCATCTACCGTTTTAACGGCTTTAATCACAGCATCTAATACGCCAGTATGCCCAACCATATCAGCGTTTGCAAAATTCAAACACACAAAATCAACTTCAGCTTTTTTTATTTCGGCTACAATAGTATCTTTTACTAAATAAGCACTCATTTCAGGTTGCAAATCGTAAGTAGCTACTTTAGGAGATGGAATCATAAAACGTTGTTCGCCTTTGAATGGCTCTTCTCTACCTCCATTAAAAAAGAAAGTAACATGCGGATATTTTTCTGTTTCAGCAATCCGAATTTGTGTTTTGCCATGATTCGCTAAAACTTCACCTAAAGGATTTTCTACATTTTCATTATCGAATAAAACATGAACATTTTTGTAGGTTTCATCATACTTGGTCATTGTGGTATAATGCAATTTTAGTGTATGCATATTATACTCATGAATATCCATTTGCGTTAATGCTTGCGTTATTTCACGGCATCTATCCGTTCGGAAGTTGAAACAAATTACTGCATCATTTTCCTTTATTGGTGTGTAATTGCCTTTTATTTTAATTGGTAAAATGAATTCATCAGTTACATTATTTTGATATGAATTTTTAACTGCATCAGCTACTGAATCAGCAATTTCACCTTCTTCGTTAACCAATAAATTATATGCTTTTTGAACTCGTTCCCATCTTTTATCTCTATCCATAGCATAATATCTGCCCACAATACTTCCAATGCGAATATTGCTTCCTTCAATAAATTTTTCTACTTCTAATAAATATTGCAATCCGCTTTTAGGATCAGTATCACGCCCATCAGTAAATGCATGAATGCAAACATTTTCAACACCATGTTCTTTTAAAATATTACACAATGCCTTCAGATGATTAATTGAACTATGAACGCCGCCATGGCTCACCAAGCCCATTAAATGAAGTGTACATTTATTTTGTTTTGCATATTGAATTGAGCTTAACAAGGTTTTATTTTCATTCAATTTTTTTTCACGAATAGCAATATCAATTTTTAATAAATCTTGATAAATAATTCTTCCTGCTCCAATATTCAAATGCCCTACTTCACTATTTCCCATCTGACCATCGGGCAACCCAACCCATTCACTATGCGTAATCAATTCACAATGGGGATACTGTTTATATAGATTGTTTACAAATTGAGGATTTGCCATTGAAACTGCATCGCCCTTATCACCCAATCCTTTACCCCAACCATCCATTATTATCAACACTATTTTTCCGTTCGGTTTCATAAATATTATTATTAATCAATACTTCAAAAATACAAAATCAATATGGAATGCTGACTAAGTTTTAGGATTAACTTCTTGAATTTCAAATTGTGATTATTACTATTAAAACATAAACTATATTTGAACTTTAATAATTATCAGAAAGTATGAAAGTATCAGATGCTAAAGAGCAGATTTTAAAGCGAATCAGAAAAGGATTAAACCATAAAGTACAACAGCCGTTTCCGAATATTGATGGGCAAAGTAGCGTTTATCTTAATAATCATCAAAGCCTTGAAATACAATTTGCCAAATCATTTACAGATTTAGGTGGGCACTTTATTTATTGTGATGATACAGCTGAATTTATAGATAATTTTAAAAATTTAATTGCTGAAAAGGGTTGGAAAAATTTAGTTTGTTGGGATGATTTACTTTTAAATTTATTTGAAAAGAAAAATTTTACAGAAGTAAATAATGTAAAAGATATTGCTGCTATTGAACCATGTGATGCAGGTATTACAACTTGTGAAACCTTAGTGGCAAGAACTGGTACAATAACTCTAAGTTCAAAACAACAAAGCGGCCGAGTATTAGGCATTTACCCCCCAGTTCATATTGTGGTTGCATTTACAGGGCAAGTGGTTAATGATATAAAAGATTCACTATCAGCAATAAAAGAAAAATATCCTGAGCAAATCCCCTCGTTAATCAATTTTGCAACTGGTCCAAGTAGAACTGCAGATATTGAAAAAACTTTAGTGGTTGGGGTACATGGCCCAAAAGAAGTTTTTGTTTTTTTAATTGATGAAACATTAGAATAAAAAAAGATTATACTCTAATTAACTTTATATTGTTAATCTGTTATGAAATCTTTAAATTAAATTTGCGAAAATTTACGTTCGAAAAATGAAGTTGGATATTAATAAGAAATTTACACTTACAAACATAGTAGAGCAAGAGCATATTGATTTCTACAATCACTTCGGATTCATTCATTATAAAAATTTTATTACAAATGAACATGTTGCCGCCATTTGGAAATCAATTGAAACAGCTCATGATAAATTAATTGCTGAAGGAAGGGAAACCATAAATGGTATTCCTATCAAATTTGGATTTGATGAAAATGGCAAAAAAATAATTCATCGCTTACCCTTTTCAAACATAGTTGCCGAAGAAGTTCAAAAACTATATAATGATAAAAGATTTGAATTGCTTAAAAATTTTATTCCAGATTTTGAATCAAGGTTTGGATATAAAGAAAAAGATGGTGTAGTTACTAATTACTACATCAATACACCTGAAAGTAATTTTAGGCAAATGGGTTGGCATACTGATGTAACACGAGATGTGGCAATGGGCAAAAAATTATTACCTATGATTAACGTTGGTATTTACTTAGATGATTCAACAGATGAAAATGGCGGACTGAGAATTATTCCATGCTCACAAAATCAAAGTATGATGAGTATGTTATTTAAAAAAGTTCAATTCGTAAACACTAAGGAAGACCCAAAAGAAATATTATTAAAGGCATCAGCAGGCGATTTAGCATTACATGATGGAAGAATTTGGCATCGAGTTGGAAAATCAGACCACATGGGCGCTAAAAGCCGACGAAGAGTGATGTATATTCCATTAATTTGCGGAGAAGTTGAAGAAAGAACCCACAACTCAAAAACACCATTTTATCATAAGCTGAAAATTTTTGCAAAACACAAATAAATCAATTTTGAAAACCTTACTTCGAAAAATGTTGTAAGGTTTTTTTATTAATATAATATATCATGAATCAAAAATATGCATTAGTAACTGGCGGTAGTGGCGGAATTGGCAAATCAATTTGTATTGAATTAGCAGCCAGAAATTATAATTTAATTATTGTTGGTCGAAATGAAAAAAACTTAGTTGAACTTCAATCAAAATTGCAAAATGAAAATAAAATTGAAGTTACGATTTTGAAAAAAGATTTGTCAGATGCTAATCAAGTTGAGGAAATAATTCAACATATTAATACAAATAAAATTCCATTATCAATATTGATAAACAATGCTGGATACGGCTTATGGGGCACATTTGAAGAACTTTCATTAGATGCACAATTTAAAATGTTGAATGTAAATATTAATGCTGTGGTTTCATTAACGCATAAATTATTACCTATTTTAAAGCAGCAATCACAAGCATACATCATGAATGTAAGCAGCACAACAGCATTTCAACCTGTACCTTATATCAGTATGTATGCTGCATCAAAATCATTTGTAGATAGCTTTACAAAAGGCTTGCAAATTGAATTAAAAAAATATGCTAAAAATATTTCTGTAACTTGTCTTTTACCAGGCACTACAGATACTGGATTTATTGATGTTGGAGGTTTTAATGATAAAATAAGAACCATGGCAAAAAAAGTTGAAATGTCGCCAGAAGCTGTAGCTAAAATTGCTATAAAAGGAATGTTTAATAAAAAATATGAAGTAATACCAGGTGCAGTAAATTGGTGGAGTGCAAAAGCTGTAGGATTTATGCCAGCATCTATCATCAATAATATTTCAAAAGGTATTTACGAAAAATAATTAGTTCAAAACAAAAACAATAAGATGAAGATTTTATCACTTACAGGCTATGGCAGAAGTATTTTTCAAATAGCAGGATTAACAGTTTCAGTTGAAATTAAAACTGTAAATGGAAAAAATATGGATGCCTTTATTAAAATGCCATCTATATATAATGAGCTTGAAATGGGCATCCGAAGCCTATTACAAGAATTGCTGCATCGTGGTTCTATTACTGTAATCATAAGCAGACAAGATTCAAGAGTATCTCAATTACAACTTAATAAACCACTTTTACAAAGATTATTGAGCGAACTGAATGAAATTGTTCCATCAACAGAACACGATAAAAATTTATTGCTTACAGCATTAGTTCGTTTGCCTGATGCTATGCAAAATGGATTAAACATTTTAGATAAAGAAGAGGCAGAAGGTGTTATTAATGCTATTAAAGATGCAGCCATGCAGGTTACAAAATTCAGAGAACAAGAAGGAGCCAACATGAAAATTGATTTAGTAAAAAACAATCAATCCATCATATCATTATTAGAAGAAGTAATACAATTAGCACCAGCTCGAAATATAAAACAGAAAGAAGAATTATTAAAAAAGCTTAATGATATTGGCTTTGGCGATAAGATTGATAACAACAGAATGGAACAGGAGCTAATTTATTACACCGAGAAATTAGACATCAATGAAGAGTGTGTAAGGCTTAAAAATCATTGTATTTATTTTGAAGAAATATTGAACAATAGCGATATTTCAAAAGGGAAAAAATTAGGATTTATAGCACAAGAAATGGTTCGTGAAATAAACACAACAGGCAGCAAAGCCAATGATGCAGCCATTCAGAAAATTGTGATGCAGATGAAAGAAGAAGCAGAAAAAATAAAAGAGCAATTATTAAATGTGGTGTAATTTTGCAGCATGAGCAAACGAGGAAAAATATTAATGGCAATGAGTGGCGGCTTAGATAGTACTATGGCTGCTTTAATGCTTCATGAAGAAGGATATGAAGTGGTAGGTGTAACCATGAAAACATTTGATTATGCCAAAAGTGGCGGCAATAAAAAAGAAACTGGCTGTTGTAATTTAGATACTATAAATGATGCTAGAGCTGTGGCTGTACAAAATGGTTTTGCGCATTATATTTTAGATATTAAAGATGAATTTGGCAAAGCTGTAATTGATGATTTTGTTTCAGAATATTTATCGGGGCGTACGCCAAACCCTTGTGTATTGTGCAATACGCATGTAAAATGGGATGTGCTATTAAAAAAAGCAGATGCCATGGATTGCGAATTTATTGCAACAGGACATTATGCTCGAAAAGGCGAATTAAATGGCAGACATTATATTAAAAAAGCTATTGACGATACCAAAGACCAATCTTATGTTTTGTGGGGATTGGCGCAAGAAAGTATAAAACGTACCATTTTTCCATTAGGTGATTTACGCAAAACAAATGTAAGAGAAATGGCGGTGGATGCAGGTTATACTGATGTAGCCAACAAGCCCGAGAGCTATGAAATTTGTTTTGTGCCAGATAATGATTATCGTGGATTTCTAAAACGACAAGTACCATCATTAGAAGAAAAAGTAAATGGTGGTAATTACATCAATCATGAAGGAAAGATTTTAGGCAAACACGAAGGCTTTCCATTTTATACCATAGGCCAACGCAAAGGATTAGGTATTGCCATGGGTGAACCTATGTTTGTAACCAATATCAATGCTGAAAAAAATGAAGTGGAACTAGGTACTATTGATGAATTAAACAGAAGCGAAATGTTTGTACATCAATTAACTTGGCAAAAATATGCAGGTATTGAACATGATATAAATGCTACTACAAAAATTAGATACAAGGATAAAGGTCATACTTCAGTTTTGAAAAATGCTAATGATAAAATATTAGTACATTTTTCTGAAAAAGTAGCAGGCATAGCACCTGGGCAATCAGCAGTATTTTATGATGGCGATGATTTAATAGGCGGTGGACGTATTCACAGTAGTTGGTAAATAATCATAAAAATAATTGCCAAAAAATCTTACTACTTATTGCCGTGATGAGTGTCTTCACTCATCACAATAAATAATAGAAAGTTGTATTAAAAATAATCTTATTTTTTCCGTTTTAATGTTTCAATAAACTCAATTAATTTTTTTAATTCATCAATATCCATATTATTAAATACCTCGGCATTTTGTAGATATGCTACACCTGAATTATTTTCAACATGAATATTATAAATATTTGATTTATCAATCATCAATAATTGCTGAAATGATATTTTAAAAAAATCTGAAATTTCAAATAATCTACTGATGCCAAAATCAGTTTTTCCGTTTTCAATATTGCCCCAAGCCTGCGGTGTAAGCTGAAAATGAGTAGCAACTTCTTTTAATTCTTTTTTCTGACGTACTCTTTCAGCTTTAATATTTTGTCCAATATTTTTTCATAACACGGCAGCTTTTTGTTGCATTTGTATGAAAGTTTAAGTTTCAAAAGAGTAAGTAAAACTTTCAAAGCATTTTAATGAAAAATTGGAAATAAATTTCGTTGCACTGATTTTTGAATAACAAAAAACTTTACTGCCGATAACCGCTTCGCAAAAAACAAATAATATACTTTTGAAGTGCAGTGTTACTCCGTAAGTAAAGCAACCTCTTTTAAAATATTACAAGAAAGAGAAAAAAGTGAAAATAATTTTATATCATGCTGTGAAGCGTTAATATAAAATTGGGAATAACTTGAAAATATTTTTATAAACAAATAAATTTTATATAATGAAAAAAGAAATTAAAGATTTTGAAGAATTTAAAATTGACAACAATGCACGTTTCATCCTAGGTGGATATACTATTAATACTCCAGCAAATCCAGCATACACTAAAGGAGATAATATTGATATGACAGTTGGTGAACATTGGGATACAATTGATGGTACAGGTGGAGGAACATGCGAATCAAGATATCAAATAGATATATCAATTGAAGAATTAGCAAATATGCCAATAGAGCAACAATATGATATTATCAATCGTTGCCTTATATAATT
>JBDKJJ010000330.1:0-2804 GCA_039796635.1 Bacteroidota bacterium | reverse complement strand
ATCTATTAGCTGTAGCATTTAATTGCTTTGTTGTTGAAGCATGGATAAATCCTTCTAACTGCAATGACGGCACTTCGAAATAATCCTTATCAGTAAAATCATTCCATTGTTGAATGGTGGTGATGTGGTAAATAATTTTGTTTTCCATTTAAATTTAAATTTCAGCAACTACAAAGTTGCTTCCTGTTACTAAAATAAAATCATTTTTATCTGCATTAATTTTTGCGGAAGAAAAAGCTAATGAAACTGTTTCATATTCATTTCCATTCAATCCTAATTTTTCAGCTTGTTGCTTCAATTCACTTACTGGCAAAGCTCTTGGTAAGTTGGGTTGTGTAAAATAATAGATAGCTTTTTTAGGTAACAAACTTAATACTTTTGAAATGTCTTTATCTTTTACCATTCCAATCACAATATGCAATTTTTCATAACGAGTACTTTTCAATTGTTCTACTACTTGCGTAATTCCAGCTTCATTATGTGCAATATCAGTAACTAACATTGGATTTTTTTGCAAAACATCCCATCTTCCTTTGAAGCCTGTCAATGACTTTACGTTCTCAAACCCTTCTATAATTGCTTTATCACTTATCTCCCACCCTTTTTTACGCAATTGAATAATAGCTTCTAAAACTGCTGCTGTATTTTTAGTTTGATATCTGCCATTCAATTGATTTCTAAGTGAAAAATTTTGCCCCAATCGCTCTACTTTCATTTCTAAAAAATCAGTTGATTGATTCAAAATTTCAATAGTCCAATTTTTATCAGCAAAATAAATTTCACTTCCACATTCGTTCGCTTTTTGCTGAAAAACAGTAGCTACAGAATTTGTTTCACCAATAATAACTGGAGTATTTTTTTTAATAATTCCAGCTTTTTCAAAAGCAATTTTTTCTAATGTATCGCCTAATAAATTTGTGTGGTCAAAACTAATATTAGTAATAATTGAAAGTTCAGGATGAATAACATTTGTGCTATCCAATCTTCCGCCTAAACCAGTTTCAATTACGGCAATATCCACTTGTTGTTGAGCAAAATAATCAAAACACAATCCAACCGTAATTTCAAAAAAAGAAGGCTGAACTTGTTCAATAAAATTGTTCGTATTTTCAGTAAATTGAATGACTTCATTTTCGGAAATCATTTCACCATTTACTCTAATTCGCTCTCTGAAATCTTTTAAATGTGGCGAAGTATAAAGCCCTGTTTTATAACCTGCACATTGAAGTATAGCGGCAAGTGTATGCGATGTTGAGCCTTTACCATTAGTACCAGCAATATGAATGGATTTGAATTTTGATTCAGGATGATTCAACTGATTCATCAAGGCAATTGTATTATTCAAATCAGCTTTATAAGCAGCAGCACCAATGCGATGAAACATTGGTAATCTTGAAAATAAATAATCAATTGTTTCTGAATAATTCATTTTTACTTTTCTCTTTTCATCAATGCTGTTGCGAAATCAATTAATACTTGCTTTTTTGCATCTTCTAATTTTAATTGTTTTACAGCTTTGAGTGCTTTATCAAAATGCAATTTCATTTGTTCCTCCGCCTGTTCTCTTACCTTTAAATCATTGTAAATTTTCTTGATAGCTTCTACTTTTTCATTTGGTTTCTTACTATCATTTTTCATTAACCAAAATAATAAATCAGTCAATTGAGTAGGATCAGCATTTTCAAAAGCAGTTAACAATAAAAATGTTTTCTTATTTTGTAGAATATCACCACCAACTTGCTTTCCGAATGTTTTCGGGTCGCCAAAAGTATCTAAAATATCATCTTGTAATTGAAAAGCCAAACCAGTTTCCATTCCAAATTCATATACTAATTTTTGTTGCTTTTCATCGGCACCAGCAATCATTGCCCCTAATTGAATTGCACAACCTAATAACACGGCTGTCTTCAATCGAATCATTTCTAAATATTCAGCAGTAGTAACCTTTTGCTTGGTTTCAAAAATCATATCCATTTGCTGACCTTCGCAAACTTCTAATGCTGTTTTATTAAACAACTTTATTGCTTCTGAAATTTTTGGAATTTCTAATTTAATCAATTCATCATAAGCCATTACCAAGGCTGCATCGCCTGATAAAATTGCTGTATCTAAATCATAAGCTTCATGCACTGTTGGTTTACCTCTTCGCAAAGGTGCATGATCCATTATATCATCATGAATAAGAGAAAAATTATGAAACAATTCAATTGCAGCGGCAGCAGGCAAAGCACTTTCAGATTTTCCTTTCATTAATTCACAACCCATCAAAACTAATGTTGGACGAACACGTTTGCCGCCTAATTTTAAAATATAATCAATGGCTTCATATAAGCCTTTGGGTTCTTTTTTAAATTGAATAGTATTTAAATAAGATTCAAACTGAATCTGTAAATCTGAAAACGAAGTCATTAATTTTTATTTTGATTGATAAACTCTCCAAGCCAATATAAGCCAACCTGCAATAAAACATAAGCCACCAATTGGAGTAATGGCACCTAATTTAGTAATTTGTGTAAAGGTCATGAGATATAAAGAGCCACTAAAGAAAAAGATTCCTGCAAGAAAAAGATATACTGGTAAATTGAAATTTGTATTTCCAAATTGATTCATCAAAACACCAATTGCTAAAATTGCAAACGTGTGATAAAATTGATACTTCACTCCTTTTTCAAAAATATCTAAGTAATACGCATCCACCATTTTCTTCAATCCATGAGCTGCAAAAGCACCCAACGCAACTGATAAAGCGCCTAAAATACAGGCAATTAGTAGAATTTGTTTTTGTGTCATTTTAATTTAAAATT
>JBDKJJ010000329.1:0-6432 GCA_039796635.1 Bacteroidota bacterium | reverse complement strand
CTTCTACATTAGGTATTTTCTGCTCTGGCATGTATGCTAACTCACCGCATTAATACAATAAAACTAATTAAATAAAATGAACTAATCAGTGAAACAGTATCTTCTTACTTCACTTCAATTTCATCAATAAAAAGCCAAGCTTTTTCGCCTGCTCCAGCTTTATTATCGGGAATTTTTTTATTGCAATAAATTTTGGTTTTAATGTATCTAGCTGTAATTCCTGTTGGTTTTATTTTAGAGTAATTTGTTTCATTTAAAAAAATGTTGTTTTGCGGAATAGCAGGAATAAACGTTTGTTCTTGGCGTTGTTTCTTTTTATTAGTTTCTGAAATATATAATGGCTGTGTAAAAAACGGAGCATAACTAATTCCATCTAAGCTATACATTACTTCAATAGAATCGGGTAAATGAATCCAGCTTGCTTCATCATGTAATAACCCAATTTTTACTCGGCTTACTGGCTTTTCTTCGCCTAAATCTATCATAGCTTCACAATCAATACCACTAAAGCCTAACCACTCTTTGCTATACCACGGGGTAATGCCTCTAATACCATCTACCAATGTAAATGCACCACCATAATTATAGCGATTATCAGCATTTTTTGAAAGTGTTATGTTTTTTGCAAAAGCTTTATGAGTGATAAATTTTTGTTTCCATGTTTCGCTTTTAATATCCATTGCATTTTTTTCATAATAAGCTTGAACGGTTGTTGATTTATTTACAACTAATGAAGTTGAATAATTTTTTAATGAGCAAGTATCACACATTTTGTATTTAATTATTCCATCTGCAAATGGTGCTTTAAGCATGACTTTTATAGCTTGATGGTTACTATCAGGCTGAATCGAAGTTTCAATATCCATCATTGCTTTACTATACTTTATGCTTTGTTTATCCCAAATTTTTAATTGGTGCAATAACCTACTTTGAAAATCGGCATAATCTCGTAATTCTTTTTTTGTCCATAATACTTCAGCTAATGCACTCATACGAGGCAAAGCCATAAAGGTAAGTTTGTTGTAATCTGCAATATATTCGGTCCATAAATTGGCTTGTGCTCCTAAAATAAATTGCTGTTCGGCTTCATTTAATGCTTCGGGGATGGGTTCATACGAATATACTTTTTGAATAGTTGTAAAACCACCAATGGCAATGGGTTGTGTAAGTGGCGAACCTTGATAATGATCGAAATAACAATGTGAACCAGGGCACATCACCACTTTATGTTTCATTTTAGCTGCTTCAATGCCGCCTTCAGTTCCTCTCCAACTCATCACTGCTGCATTAGGGGCTAATCCACCTTCCAATATTTCATCCCAACCAATAATTTGTTTACCATTAGCTGTTACAAATTCATCTATTTGTTTTATAAACCAACTTTGTAATTCATGCTCATCTTTCAAGTTAAATTTTTGAATATTACGCTGACAATTACCGCATTTTTTCCAAGCTGTTTTTGGCACTTCATCACCACCAATATGAATGTATTGTGATGGGAACATTTGCATCACTTCTTGCAAAATATCTTTTACAAATTGTAAAGTTGAATCTTTGGTGCAAAAAACATTTTCGCTAACACCCCATTTAGTCAATACATCGCTTGGTAAACCGCTGCAACAGTATTGCGGATATGCGCTGATAGCAGCTTGAGCATGACCAGGCATTTCAATTTCAGGTACAATTGTAATGTGTCGGTTATCGGCATAACTTACAATTTCTTGAATATCTTTTTGCGTATAAAAACCGCCATAACTTTTTCCATCGCCTATGTAAGGATCAAAGTTTTTGTCAATCATAGTTTCTTTTCGTTTGCTACCAATTGATGTTAGCAAGGGATATTTTTTAATTTCAATTCGCCAACCTTGGTCATCGGTTAAATGCCAATGAAAAATATTCATTTTATGAAATGCCAATAAATCAATGATTTTTTTTACTTCCTCTTTAGTGAAAAAATGACGAGATACATCTAAGTGCATTCCTCTCCAATCAAATCGTGGTTCGTCTATTATTAAACATTTAGGAACCAATAAAGATGTATCTGATTCTTTTTTTATGAATTGCAAAAGGCTTTGCATGCCATTGAAAATGCCATCTTTTCCACTTCCTGATATGCTTATTATTCCGTTTGAAACCAATAGAGTATAAGCGCCATTTTTTTTATTTCGGGAAGTGTCATTTGTAACTCGGATTACACTTGGTTTATTTAAATTATAAGATGCACCATGTATTAATTTGATATTGTAGCGTTTTTTAATTTCGAAAATCAAATATTGCTCATCGTAGGTTTCAACATCTAATGATACAATGCAAGTAAGATTTGTTAGCCTAAAATTACCCTCATAAGTTTGAGTTGAAATCGGTTTTGGAATTATTGATAAATCATTTTGTTGAGCATTTGCAATGCCAACTGAAAGAATTGTAAATAATAAAAGGAAAATTGTTTTTCTCATTTGTTTCTTCAAAATAGTAAAGCAAATATAAAATCACTTGAAACAAAAAAGCCTTTTAATGTTTAAATATTAAAAGGCTTTTTTTGATTGATGTATGAAGTTATTTGAAGGCAATTTGTTTTGTATCGCTTTCAACTACTTTTGTAAAGAAGTCTTTAAATGTATCATAATCTTTTGCAGCAACTCTTTCAGCATTAATCTTCATGGTGCGTTTAGCTTTTATTTTGCTAGGAACAGTTACATCATAAGTTACAGCATAATCAATGGCATTGCAAGTAAAACTAACTGACTTTGGTTTTTCAGGTAATGTTGAACCAGCAGGTAAATCAATAGTTATGTTCTCTTCATAAATATTTGAACCCAAAAATTCATTCACCATAAATTCAAATTTGCGTTCGTTAAGTGCTAAAAATTCAAGCGAACCAATAGCATCTGACCAAGGCATTTTAATTACCTTAAATCCTGCAACATCTGTGATTCCTTTAGATACTATAAAGGCATAATTCATATTAATTGTATCTTGTAATTTAGTTAAATCACCAAATGAAATATATTTTAATTTAACTGCACTTGTGAAGTCATCTGTAATATTTTTCATGATTGTTTTTTCCCTTTCATCTTTGCCTAAATCAGCGTAAGTGCTTCTGATGTCAGATGCCCAATCACCAAATCGTAAAGTGTTTCGGGTGATATCCATATCTTTATCTTTTACCACAATTTTAGTATTTCTAACAACTTTGTTAGGAATAATAGTTGGTAAATTTATTTGTTGTAATGTGTCAGCAGGTTTATCATTATCTCTTGGAATGAATAAATAATTTGCATTCACATCCATGTCAGGCAATGAAGCAAAACCTAATTTTTGATTAGTTAATTCAATGATGTATTTTTTACCATCAGCTTGCAGCAAAGCTATACAGTGGTTGAAATCTGTTGATGGCATTGCCAAATGATATTTGCCATTATCTTTAGTATCAACCAACATTAAATTTGCTTTTACTCCAACTTCCTTACACATTGATACAAACAAAGTTGCCAAGTCTTTACAATCGCCTAATTTGGTAGCAATTGTTCTTGATGCCTTTTGAGGAATGATAGCGCCATGCATGAATGATACATTGCTGTAGCCAATATTATTTTCTATATAAGTATAAATGATTTTAGCTTTTTCTAATTCAGTTAAATTGGTTTTGCCTTTAAAAATTTCTTCAATTGTTTCTTTAACTTCAAAATCAGCTTTTGCTTTTATCGAACTTAAATCGCTGTACCAATTGCTTACAAATTTCCAATCAGGAATAGTTGATAAAAATAAGTAAGGAGCAACATCAACTGCAGTAGGCATGTAGCTTTCAGGAATTAAAGCAGGTTGCTTTTTTAAACTCCATTCATACAATTTTAGGTTGCCAATTGTTGTTACTTTTTCTTCAACCTTACCATTAATTATTTTATGATTGAATGTTTTATTTTCAGGAACTAAAATAGAATATCTTGAAATCAATGTTGGAATGGTATATTGAAACTGAAATCTATCCCAAAAATGTTGAGCCAATTTTCCTGAAAAATAATTTTCAGTTTTATATAGAACATGAATGGCATCACCCATTTCTAAGTTGGTAAATACCACTGTTCCATCTTCTTCTTCGGCTTTAATTGTGCTACCATCTTTTTTTAACACTTCAGCTTTTTCTAAAATAACTCGTTGTGTATATGAATTGAAAGAAATGCTGTAATGTTTCCAAGTATCAATGCCTGATTGATTGAAAACTTTCACTAACAATTCTTCTTTTTGTTCCGATGCATTTTCATTGTAAATAATTCGCTTAGTTTCATTTAAAAGCACAATGCTGTTATCTTCTGGGTAATCTTTTGAATCAGGTGATTTTTTGAATAATTCAGTAATATCTTCATTCGGAAAATTTTCATACAATTCTTTTTCACCTTTTAGTTTGCGAAGCATAACTCTTGAATCATAATCAGTAGGCTGATATTTAATGGCTTTGTTATAAGCTTTAATAGCGTCATCATTTTTGCCCATAGCTTCAAATATTTTACCTCTGTCCTTGTAATAGCCTCCTAAATAAGGTGCAAATTCTAAAGCTTTGTTGGTGTATTTTAAAGCCTCTTCATAATTCTGAATTTGAAAATTTACATTGCTCAACATGTCATAATAGCCAATACCATAAGGGAAATTTTCAATTCTTTTTTTCAAAATTTCCATTGCAGCATCTTTATTTCCATTTTCAAAATAGTAATTAATCAATAGGTCTTCCGCTTTTTCAGCTCTGAATTTCTTATTGAAATCTTTCAATAATTTTAAGCCTTTTGAATTATCTTTTGAAGCATTTTTTTCAATGCTGTAGCATACTTCCATCAAGTCAGCACGATGAGGATATTTCTTGTATAAAACCTTTACAAGGTCAATCAATTCTTTATTTTGTTTTTTAGCAGATAATAAATTGATTTTGTAATTATCGGTGTTTTCATCTTCACCATAAATTTCAATGAGTTTATTTAAGTTTTTTTCAAAGCCATCTAAATCTTCTCTGCCCGATGCTTCTGAAATTGCTAATTGAATTGACATAATGGCATCAGGGTCATTCTTTTTTACTTTTTCTTGTTCTTTGGTTAAATCAGTTACATTTTTATCTCTTGAATAAGCTTCAATCATTTTGTAGCTTACAAATGTGCTGTTAGGAGCTAATGCCTTTGCTGATTTTAAAACTTTTCTTGCTTCAAAAATTTTATCATTTCGCATTAAAGTATTTGATAAAAGTAAAAAATTCAATGCATTACTTTTATCAGTTTTTACTAGATTTTCAAAATATTCTTCAGCAAATAATTTATATTCATTAGTGGCAGAAGCAGCAGCCTTAGTGTATTCTTGGTCATCGCTTGATGAGGTAATTCCTGAAAGAGCATTGCCTTTATCATCTGTTAATCTCAATAAAAAATTAGCATTATTAGTTTCGCTTTCTCCAATTTGAAGCAAAAATCTATTGTATCCTTTATTTAATTTTATCTTGTTAGCATACACATCCATATCACAATTTCTTTCTGTAGCTTCTGATAAAACAATGGCATCATTCACCCAAATTTTTATTGACCCCGAACAACCCGAACGTAAATAAACTTCTTGGTCAGTTTCACTTTTAACATAAGTTTGAGCATACATAATGGAGTTGCCAATTGAAAAATAATAATCAAACATAAACCATCTATCAAGTCTTGATGAAGGTGGTGCATACCATGAAACATTAGCTTCAACTTTGTTTTTGAATTTATCTTCATGCTTTCTTTTTTCTAAAGCACCCCAATCTTTTGCAAATCCACTTCCTGAGGTATTATCAAAAGTGCCTAACACTTGCCAATTATCAATACTTCCAATTAAATTGTATTCATCATTTCGTTTATCAAATTTATTTACAGCCTCATAATAATGCCCCAATTGATTATGCGCCATGGCTTTTAAAGTACCGTGAGCTTTAGTGTCTGCAATAATTTTGTTTAAAAATGCTACCTTATAATCTTCCATATATCCACGACCTTGGTACAAAAAAGTTTCAGACCATAACGAATACAAGTATGGATATGGATTTGAACTATTATTATAAAAATTTTCAAATGCAAAAAATGCACTATCATTTTTCCCTAATGCATAATAGGTAATAGCTAAGCCTAAATAAGCGTCAGCATTATTTGTTTTTGCTTCCAATTGAAAAGCATTTCGGGCTTCAAATCTTTTGTTGTTATGTAGTAATTCCCATGCTTTTTGATTGCCATCGGCTTTTAATGAAAAACTAACTGAAATAAAAAGGATGAAGGAAAATAAAAAGTATTTTTTCATGTTAGATTGATTTATTTATTTCAAATATGCACAAATTTTTCTTATTCCAAACTATTATTAATTCTACTTTTTATCTTCGCAAAAATCTTTAGAAATTAAATGGAATTGAATTTTGCCAATATTGAAGAAGAAGTA
>JBDKJJ010000328.1:0-3937 GCA_039796635.1 Bacteroidota bacterium | reverse complement strand
CTGCTATAGTAGGATTTTGAACGCCGTTAAAATCATCAATTACCACTTTTGTTACCGATGATTTTGTTTCACCTGGTTCTACTTTATCAATAGCTTTTACTGTTACTTGTTTCACTGCCGGTTTTTGGCTACTACCAAAATACATCATCCAGTTATCATTAAAATTAGTATTCATTACACTCACCGGATTATCTGAAGTAACTTGTAAATAAGGGCGTTCAGGTCCTCCAGCTGTTGTACCTGTTCCGTTATAAATACTCTTCCATTGCACTTCTGTTAAATAACAATCTACAAATTTTTCAGGCAGAATGGTATAACTTCTATTAATTTTTGTACCACCAGTATAGGCATCAACTACAGTTACATGACAAGTATCTGTTCGGTTACTGAAAATATACAAGTGGGTTAATTTTTGATTGATCCGAGTTTGCGTAAGATTGCTATAGCAATAACCTTCATCACCCGGAGGCGCCATATACGAAATAAATTTTGTGCCGGCACTTGTTCCTGATTCAGAAGAAACCATAGTTGCCATATCACTTGTACCAGGGCTTCCTGTTTCAAACCAATTTCCTTCAAATACTGAAACTCTTTTGCCTGAAGAACATGTCAATCGAAAAACAGTTGGATACGATACGTTACCAGCATTTTTACCTACCCAGTCACCAAAAGTATTAGCTCCTAAAGTCCATGTATATACTTGAATCCATAACCCATTGCTGTATCTCTCTAATTTAACAGCGTTATTAGCATCCCACGATACAACTCTAATTTCTTGTTCACCACCACTTTGATAAGGCACACCAAAATAAAATAATTCACCTGTTGAGCTACCATTTGATGAAGGCACATAACCACCTCCATCACGTTCATTGGTATATAATGCGCCATACTGAACCGTTGAAGGTTTACTACATTCAATTAAATACGTATGTCCGTTATCCATCACATTTCGTCCTTCAGTATATTTATAAATTAAATCTTCGCCACGTTTCAACATCCGTTTTGCTACTATCACACTTGAATCTTTAAATACATTAGTATAGCCACTAATTGTGGTAGCTGTTTTTGAAATTCGTTTAATAGTTACATAAGTTGAATCGAAATAAGCAAACACATTCAAATCATTTTTTGATGAAACTGTTTGTTGGCTATACACATAAAATTTCTCACCAATTGATTTTTGATTTACAGATGGCACCCAATCATGCTGCCAATCACTATTTGTGCCTTGACCTGCATATACATTTTTATTTGTTTTGATGATGAAATAATCCCCATCCCATTTCAATACACCGCCTGATGCTAAATTAGCATCATCATTTATCCCATTATCTCTCATATATAAAATATAAGACTGCCCTTTCATCAACATACCTGATTTTGAATCATCTGAATCTCCATCAGCTGCATCATCAATAATTTGAAATGTTGTACTATCTGATATAGCAGTTACATATAATGCCGCATCCCTATGTACATTAGTATTATTAGGCGGTACATAAATATTAAAATACGTTGATGGTTCACCTGTAGCAAATACTTTGGCAGCTATAAAAAATAAAGGACAAAGTAATTTAATAATTTTTTGCATGGTTTGTTGTTAGGTTGATGACAATGATTTAATAGTGCGACAAATCTATTTTGGAAACTAAAAAATAACACTACGTACTTTTACGCATTATTATCATTTTAACTCGTATAAATTTGGAATTGGGAATAAACAGAAGTTATGCCAACTGAGAATTAGACACTTGATGTATAGCCTTAGCCATATCAAAAATAAGTGAAGGATTTTTTTCGGCAGCGTTGCCAACTACAATAATATCAGCACCTGCAAGGCAATTAGCCACAGCTTTTTCAGTAGTTAATATACCACCGCCAACTATTAAAGGCACATTAGTATTTTTTCCAACTGCTGAAATTATTTTCTCATCAATAGAATTTTTAGCGCCGCTACCAGCATCCATATACATTAATTGTAAGCCCAACATTTCACCAGCCATAGCTGTACAAGCTGCTATATCAGGTTTGTTAGCTGGTATGGGTGTAGTATTGCTAATATAGGATACAGTTGTTTGGGTGCCACCATCAATTAAAATATAGCCAGTTGGTAAAATTTCTAAGCCGCTTGCTTTTAAATATGGCGCTGCTAATACATGCTGACCAATCAGCATTTCAGGGTTTCTGCCGCTAATTAATGATAGAAAAAAAATGGCATCAGCCTTATCATTTATTTGCATTACACTGCCCGGAAACAAAATAGTTGGAATACTACAATTTGATTTAATGGTTGTCAAACATTCATCTAACACATCTTTAGTAAGCAAGCTGCCACCAACAAATAAATAATCAACTTTAGCTTTCACAGCCAAATCAATGGTTGATTGCAATGCAGCATTATCCAGCTTATCAGGGTCGATAAGCAAAGCAAATTGCTTTTGATTCTGTAATCGAGCTGCTTTAAATTGTTCTAAAACTGTTGGTTGCATTAGGGCAAAGATAATTCTTTTTTCATCACAAAATCATTCATTACAAAACCATTTCCAATTTCAAAATCTGCTACTTCATCTATCACAAATCCATTTTTAAAATAAAAATTAATGGCTTTAAAATTCTGACGATTTACAGTTAATGAAAAACTTTCAGCGTCCTTATAATCTGATTCAATTTTATCTAACAATAATTTACCTAAGCCTTTTCGGTGTTGAGTTGTATCAACATATAATTTATTGATAAAATAATTTCGTTCTGATTTTTTTGAAACAGAAACAAAACCTACAGCCAATCCACTTATTTTTAAAATAATAAACTGATGACCATTTTTCATTTGTTCAGCAAGACTTTCAGCCGAATACATTTTATTCAGCATAAATTCTATTTGCTCAATAGTGATAATTGATGGGTAATGCTTGCGCCAAATTTTATCAGCCAAATGCTGAATGATAAGAATATGTTGTGGCGTACAACTAATAAATTCAATCTGCATTATTCGGTAACAAATAATTCAACCGATGCATTATAGCCAGCATCTATTGAGGATGATGAAATAATATAACCTGTGTTACCAGCTACATCTCGGCCTACACTTGGGTCGTAGCCATTTGAATACAACCAAATATTGCCCATTGGCAATTGGCTGAAAGTAGCTTCGCCATTAGCATTAGTGGTAGCATTATAATTATAAACTGTGGTAGTATTGCCGGGGAAAGAAGTTGCCGCTAATTTTAAATATACTTTTTGGTTAGCCAATGGATATTGATGATGCAAAACTTTTACTGATAAAGTTACTTTGCCTTTTAAAGATGTTATATCAGTGGTAGTATTTGTTTGTTTTTTACAACTAAAATTAATTAGTGTTACACTCAAAATCAAAAGCCATATTTTGGAATAAAGCCTCACTGAATTTGAATTAATAACTGACCTTTTTCCACCGCATCTTTCACATTTACTTTAATGGCTTTTACTATGCCATCACCAGCAGCTTTTAATATATTTTCCATTTTCATGGCTTCTAATATTAATAAACTATCGCCTTTTTTTATTTCTTGCCCTTCGGTTACATTTATCTTCAAAACCAAGCCTGGCATAGGTGCTTTCAGGTCGTTTGCTTTTTTTGATGCTGTATCGCCCATACCCATTTGCTGCAATAAAATATCAAATCTATCTTTTACGTTCACATTGTAAATGTTGTTGTTTACCCTAATGCTCAATGTTTTTTCTTCAGCATTAACGCTGATTATTTCAGCATTGTAGGATTGATTATTTTGAAGAATACTAAATTGATGATGACCAATATGCTGCATATCAATATTGGCATTTTTATCATTCAAAAAAGCCGCTCCATCATTAAATTGAATACTGATGGGAGCATTATCATTTACACTTACTTTATACATTGAATTCATTTTTTGTGTTGGGTAAAGGTAAATCACCT
>JBDKJJ010000327.1:0-3002 GCA_039796635.1 Bacteroidota bacterium | reverse complement strand
ATAAAACTTGCATCCGCTCCTAATGCTAATGCAGCAGGATTAAATGGATGATCAATTGAACCCATCGGTGATGACTTCGTAATTTTATTTTCTTCAGATGTTGGAGAATATTGACCTTTAGTTAAACCATAAATTTGGTTGTTAAAAATTAATAATTTAACATCAAAATTTCTGCGTAATAAATGGATGGTATGACCTGCACCAATACTCATACTATCACCATCACCACTTACAATCCAAACATTCAATTCAGGTCGAGCTGCTTTTAAACCACTTGCAATTGCAGTTGCTCTGCCATGAATTGTATGTAATCCATAAGTGTTCATATAATATGGGAACCGACTACTACAGCCAATTCCACTTACAAAAACTGTATTTTCTAATGTGGCTCCTGTTTGAGGCAATACAGTTTGAACCTGTTTTAAAATACTATAATCACCACATCCTGGGCACCAACGTGGATCTTGGTCACTATTAAAATCTTTTGCTGTTAACGGAGCTGTTGTTACTTCACTCATGTTGTTTGAATTAATTATGAATTAATAATGATGAATTAAGAATTGAAAATTAAAAACCCTTAACTCTTTTTTTGTTTTGTTTCTTTTATTGTTTTAACGATTGATGCCAAAATTTTTCTTAATTCTTCTGCTTCATTAAACATTGAATTGAAAATCTTATCATCTATGTATTCAGTTTCTTTCAAAAGCCTTAACCAATAAAGTGTTTCTCTACACTCTTTATAAGCTATACTCATTTTAGCATTAAAGTCAGCTTTTGAAAAACCTCCAATTGCCTCTTCAACATTGGCTCCTACTGAAGTTCCACTTCTTAATACTTGCTTTGAAAGAACAAATTCTTTTTTTTCTTTAGTTAGATATTGATACATTTTAGTTACTCTGACTGCATAACTAAAACTTTTTTCAAGAATGATATTTTCTTTTGCCATAATTCCTAATTCATCATTCTTAATTCCAAATTATTTAGCGTAATTATTTTTAATAAATTCTTTCAATTCGGTTTTAGCAATTGGAGTTCCTTGCATTTTATTGAACCCTTTAGCATCAATCAGATATTTATCACGAATTACTTTAATAAACTGACCATTATTAATTTCTGGCATTAAAATATGATCAAAGTTCTTCAAAATTTCACCAAGATTTTTTGGCAATGGATTCATGTAACGAACATGTGCATGACTTACACTATAACCTTCTTCAATCAATTCTAACACAGTTGATTTAATTGAACCATATGTTGAACCCCAACCTAAAACTAATAGCTTTCCTTTTTCAGCACCAACTTCAATTTTTTGTTCAGGAACATATTCAGCAACTTTCTGAACTTTAGCTTCTCTCATTTTAATCATGAATTCATGATTTTCAGGATCGTAGCTTACATTACCTGTTTCATGTTGTTTTTCTAAACCACCTAAACGATGCATCATACCTGGAGTTCCAGGAGTTACCCACGGACGAGCTAATTTTTCATCACGTTTGTATGGTAAATATTTTGTTTCTCCATCAGCTAATTCAGTTTTGAATTTAACTTCAATAGCAGGAATATCAGCTGATTTAGGGAACATCCATGGCTCAGCACCATTTGCTATATATCCATCACTTAATAACATTACGGGAACCATGTGCTGTAAAGCAATCCTGCAAGCTTCAATGGTTGTGTCAAAGCAATCACTTGGTGTTGAGCATGAAATTACAACAACAGGGCATTCGCCATTTCTGCCATATAATGCTTGTAATAAATCGGCTTGTTCGGTTTTTGTTGGTAATCCTGTTGATGGGCCACCACGTTGAATATTTACAATCACTAATGGTAATTCCATCATTACTGCTAAACCAATTGCTTCTCCTTTCAATGCAATACCAGGACCTGAAGATGTTGTGATTGCCAAGTTTCCGCCATAAGCTGCTCCAATTGCAGCGCCAATAGATGCAATTTCATCTTCACATTGCATTGTACGAACGCCAAAATTTTTATATTTTGATAAATCGTGTAAAATATCTGTTGCAGGTGTAATTGGATAAGATGCTAAAAACAATGGCAATCCTGATTTTTGAGAAGCTGTTATGAAACCCATTGCCACTGCTTGATTCCCCATAATACTTCTATATGTTCCTGCTGGCACTTTTGCTTTTGGCACTTCATAACGAGTCATGAAAGTTTCAGTAGTATCACCGTAATTATATCCTGCTCTTAACACTTTTAAGTTAGCCTCTAAAATATCTGGCTTTTTACCAAATTTTTCAGTTAAAAAATTAATAGTAAAATCCATATTTCGGTTATACATCCAATATAAATAACCCAAAATAAACATATTTTTTGATCTATCTTTTTCCTTCATTCCTAAGCCTGGTGCATCAGCCAAAGCTTCACGAGTTAGTTTTGTAACATCAATCTTATAAACTTTATATCCATCTAATGAACCATCTTCTAAAGGATTCACTCCTTCAGGATAATTTGCTAAACGCAAATTTTTCCCATCAAATCCTTCTAAATTAGCGATAATGATTCCACCTTTTTTTAAATTCTTTAAATTTGATTTTAATGCCGCTGAATTCATGGCAACTAATACATCACAATTATCACCTGGGGTAAAAATTTCATTCGAGCTGAAATGCAATTGAAATCCTGATACACCAAATACAGTTCCTTGTGGCGCTCTAATTTCAGCAGGAAAATCAGGAAAAGTGGCTAAGTCATTACCATACAATGCAGCAGCATTGGTAAACTGACCACCTGTTAACTGCATCCCATCACCAGAGTCACCGGCAAATTTTATTACTACTTCACTAAGTTTTTCAATTGTAGCAGACATTGCTAATTATTTTTTTTTATTATAAAATGAGAATTGCTTTTTTTAAAAGCGCTGCAAAGGTAAATATGTAGAATTACTTTTTTATAAAAAGATTTACATTAGAAGTTAACATCTTAACTCATGAATAGTTTATTTTTCATTAAACATGGGTAAATACATTTCAATTTGTTTA
>JBDKJJ010000326.1:0-5251 GCA_039796635.1 Bacteroidota bacterium | reverse complement strand
AGAAAAACTACGGTTACTGATGCTAATGGTCGAATTCGAAGTACCCGAAGCATTTTAGGAGTATATAATTTATATCCAAAAGTAAATATGGGATCAAAAATTTATGTACCATTAAAAGCAAATAGAAGTAAGGATACTAATGGTAACCCTATTGATTGGAATAGAGTAATTGAAAACACTACTGTAAAAATAACCGCAGTATTAACCGTTATCATCCTAGCACAAAGAATTAATACAAAAAACTAAAACCTTCTATTTTGAAAGTAATTGAAACCCCAATCAAAGATTTGTTAGTTATTCAGCCTCAGATTTTTAATGATTCAAGAGGATTTTTTTTTGAAAGTTTTAATCAAAAAAAATTTAATGAATTAACAAATACAAATACTCAATTTGTACAAGATAATCAAGCCTTTTCAACTTATGGAGTTTTAAGAGGATTGCATTATCAATTGAATCCATTTTCACAAGCCAAACTTGTAAGTGTATTACAAGGGAAAGTTTTAGATGTGGCTGTTGATGTTAGAAAAGGCTCCATTACATTTGGTCAATATTTTTCAATTGAATTATCAGATGAAAACAAAACTCAATTATTTGTACCTAAAGGTTTTGCTCATGGATATGTTGTATTAAGTGAAACTGCACATTTCTTTTATAAATGTGACAATTTTTATAATAAAGAAAATGAAGGTGGAATTGCTTTTAATGATCCATCTTTAAAAATAGATTGGCAAATTGATTTATCAAAAGCAATACTTTCTGATAAAGATATTGTTCTGCCTAATATCATCAATTCAAAAAATAATTTTGAATAATGGCTTCCGTTAAGGATTATTTTTCATTAATTAAGTTTAGCCATACTGTATTTGCTTTACCATTTGCTTTAATAGGGTTTTGCTTAGGAATTAAAGAAGTCCATTTTGAATTTAACCAATTCTTTATTTTATTGGCAGTTAAAGTTTTAATATGCATGATAGCCTCTCGAACAGCAGCCATGGCTTTTAATCGGTATATTGATAGACGATTTGATGCATTAAATCCAAGAACATCAGTTCGTGAAATTCCTAAAGGTGTTATTTCAGCTCCTAATGCTTTATTACTAACAATAGCATCATCATTTGTATTAATATTAGCTACATACACAATAAATCCAATGTGTTTTTACTTATCGCCAGTTGCCTTGTTTGTAACTCTTGGTTATAGTTACACAAAAAGATTTACTTGGTTTTGTCATTTAATTTTAGGTATCGGATTAGCGCTGGCTCCAGTTGGAGCATTTTTAGCCGTAACAGCACATTTTGATTTGGCATCAATACTTACAGGAATATTAGTTATTTTTTGGGTTAGCGGATTTGATATGTTGTACGCATTGCAAGATGAAGACTTTGATAAAAACAATAAGTTACATTCAATCCCTGTAATGATTGGGAGAAAAAATACACTTTTGTTATCAATATTATTTCATGTAATTAGTATTCTTTGTGCTATTCTTATTGGCTATTTTATTCACGGAGGAATGTTTTATTGGATAGGAGCAGCATTGTTTTCAAGTTTATTAATTTATCAGCATATTATATTGTCACCAAAAGATATCAGCAGAATTAATTTAGCATTTGGCACTTTAAATGGCATATCAAGCATTATTTTTGCTGTATTCTTTTTAATAGATTTTTTAATTCATTAATCAACATTATCATGAAAAAATTAGTTCTCATTTTATCTGCGGCATCTTTTTTTGCAATTAGTTGCAACAATACACCAACTGGAAAAGCACCCAAAGAAGATTCAATAAAATTAGTGTCAAATCAATTTGGAATTAAGTTCGAAAATTCAGCTTCAACATCCGTTGCCGAAGTAGCGAATCAAGTAAAAGACGGCAAAGAATTTAATGGTGTAATGGAAGGCAAAATAGTTGAAGTATGTCAAAAAGCTGGCTGTTGGGCTAATTTAGAATTGCCTGATGGAAAAACAATGAAAGTAAAATTTAGAGATTCCAATGGTGATGAATATGGTATTGATATTAATTCAGTAGGTAAAACTATTGCTGTTCATGGCATTGGTTATATGGACACTGTTTCTATAGCCATGTTAAAACACTATGCTGAAGATGCAAAGGCAAGTAAAGAGGAATTAGAAGCAATAAAAGAACCTAAGATTACGGCTGTTTTTAAAGCTGATGGAGCAGTATTGAAATAATTAATTCTTTCGATAAAAAAAGTCCTATTCATGTATTTGAATAGGACTTTTTTTATTTATTATAAATTTGGTGCTTCACGAACAATTACAGCTAAATTTAATATGATGGTTATTTATTTACCTCATTTTTTTTATCATCATAATAATCATATTCATAGAATTGTCTGTATTTATAATTAATCCAACGACATAATGGTTCTCTTTTTCTCTCTATTGAAAAATGATATTCTGACAATAAATTTTTCGGGTTATAGAAATATAGCTTTGTTTCAGTTGAATCACACATATCTCCAATTTCATTATTGTAGCAACTATAAATTAAATTTCCATTTTTATTATAGATTTTTCGAGATGAAAAAAAAGTTGAGCTATGATTTGACTTCAATGAATCGAGTTCATTGCGATGATTATATACCGTTATTGATTGCAATAATGTATCATTAAAATATGTATAAACGGTTCTGCCCGAAATACCATTATTATATTTTCTTGACGCTTCAAATTCAATAATATCCGTTAATCTTTTTTTTGAATTATAAAAATAGTATTTACTGTTTTTAATAGATGCCATTCCATTTTTAGCTGTGTCACTATTAATAAAATCATGCTCAACCAATAATGAATCTTTTGTGTATCTGAAAACTTCTTTGTATCCTCTCTTTGGGAAGATAAATTCAAAGATACTATCATTATCATAACTTGATAAGTACCTTTTTGTTATATAATCAATAGGATAAGTTTTCCCACAGTAAACTGTATCGTAATCATAGATTCTATCGGCTAGTTTTCCATCCCAATAAAAATAATCAGTATAATAATGACACGTATCTTTAAAATTGAATTTCATCAAAAATTTTAAAGATTCATTCTTTTTGAATCTTATAAATCGTTTTTTTATCCAATTACCATATTCATCATTTACTTCTTGAAAGCCTTGATATTCTTTTGCGCTTGGTGCAATTTCAACTTTTATATATTGGACACTATCTTTATTTCGATAAATTTCAAATTTTATATTAATTGAATCTGTACCAAATTTGTACATATAACCTTTACACAAAAAGCCATTTAAATCAAATGAGTCTACTTCTCTAATAATTTTTTTTGTACTATCTGTAGAGTAGTAAGAATAAAATTTTTTAACAAGTGATTGAGAATAGTTAACGCTTTTAAATGCCCGTTCTTCAAAAATATTATAGCTATCAAAATGCTTTTGTGAAAAGCAGTTTGAAAAAATAAATAGAAAAAATATGTTGAAAAAATACTTCATAATCTATTACTTACTCAAGTGCATACTTCTTTCTTTGTATAAATGGCGGAAATATGGGTCTTTCAAATCTTTAATGTAACGAATCGCTTCGCCAGTTGATTTCATTTCTGGTCCTAATTCTTTATTCACACCAGGGAATTTATCGAACGAAAAAACAGGCTCTTTAATGGCATAACCTTTTAATTTTGGTTCAAATTTGAAATCAGAAATTTTCTTTTCGCCCAACATAATTTTTGTAGCCACATTCAAATACGGAATTTCGTAAGCCTTCGCTATAAATGGCGTAGTACGACTTGCACGTGGGTTGGCTTCAATCACATAAACCTTATCATCTTTTATAGCAAACTGAAAATTGATTAATCCTTTGATGTTTAATTTAAACGCAATCTTCTTCGCATATTCTTTCATCTCTTCAATAATCATCGGCGTTAAATTGAATGGAGGCAACACCGCATTGCTATCACCGCTGTGAATTCCGGCAGGTTCAATATGTTCCATAATACCCATGATGTGAAAATTTTCACCATCGCAAATACCATCAATTTCAGCTTCCTGACATCTATCTAAAAAATGGTCAATCAAAATTTTGTTGCCTGGTAAATGTTTCAGCAAACTCAACACACCGCTTTCTAATTCATCATCATTTATTACAATTCGCATTCGTTGCCCACCCAACACATAACTCGGGCGCACCAATACTGGATAACCAATTTTATGCGCTACTTCCATTGCTTCATCAGCCGTGTATGCTGTTCCGTATTGAGGGTACGGAATGTTCAACTCTTTCAGCATATCGCTAAAACGTCCTCTATCTTCTGCAATATCCATATTATCGAATGACGTACCGATGATGCGAATTCCTTTTTCATGCAAACGCTTAGAAAGTTTCAAAGCAGTTTGTCCGCCGAGTTGCACAATAACACCATAAGGTTTTTCCAACTCAATGATTTCCCACAAATGTTCCCAAAATACTGGCTCGAAATAAAGCTTATCAGCCATATCAAAATCGGTGCTCACCGTTTCAGGATTGCAATTAATCATGATGGCTTCGTAGCCACATTCTTTAATAGCTTGCAAACCGTGAGTGCAGCAATAATCAAACTCAATGCCTTGACCAATGCGGTTTGGGCCGCTGCCCAGCACAATGATTTTTTTCTTGTCGGATGGTATAGATTCGTTGTACATAATTGTTAGTTAGATATTTTTCGCTGCTTGCTCTGCTGTCAGCACAGCTATTTTACTTCGCTTATAATCCTTGTGGTTTCGTGTAACTATTGCTTCAATTTTTTTGTTTGAAATTGCTGTGTGATATTGCACCGCATCTTCAAAATCTTTCATGCCCGATTGTAATGATTCAAGAATGATTGCAGCATCAACATTCATCAATTCAATAACTTTAGAAAGTTGTAATAAATCATCCGCTAATTTTTCTTGTGATTTTAGCTTGCGCATAATATACATCACGTCTTTAAATGCCAGCGATGAGGCATAAAGCTTAACTTTGTTTTGGTTTGCAAAAATCATCAATTTGTCAATAGCATCTACATGTGGCTCTCTTGCTGCTAAAAAATCAATAATGATATTGGTATCTAAAAAGTAATGGTGCATTATCTCTTCCAATGTTTTTCAATCAACGCTTCTTGCAATTCTTTTTTATAATCAAAGTCTTTTGGCAATTTAACCGAGCCTCTTGCACTTTTTAAAAAATCCGGCAATTCCATTTTTGGTTCCTCAACTTTTTTTTCTTTAGTAGCTATTATTTTCAAATAATTCTCCACCACTTTTGAT
>JBDKJJ010000325.1:0-3426 GCA_039796635.1 Bacteroidota bacterium | reverse complement strand
TTTTTGTTTTGTGCATTGATGGTAATAATGAGGAAAGGATTGTTCTAATTTTCTTTCAATAAATTGAATTCCGTTTAAAGCCAAAACTCCTGCTTCTTCATTTTTAAATGCTAAGGCAGATTTTGTCAAAGCACTTATCAGCAAAGCATTCCATGACAATAATTGTTTATCATCTAATTGTGGTTTTATTTTATTCTGGCGCACCGCTTTCAATTTTTTCATAACTAAATCCCACAACAATTTATCATTTGCCGAATGTGTAGCATGTAAAATATTGAACCCATGTTCCCAATTTCCTTCAGGTAAAACAGAGCAATGTTTTTGTACTAATTCAAATTCCGATTCATTCAAATTTGATTTTAAATCTTCTTCTTCCCAACAATAATATTTTCCTTCAACGCCTTCTGAATCAGCATCTAAAGCAGAATAAAAACCGCCATTTCCATCTAACATTTCTTCTTTAATGTATTGAATCGTTTGTTCGGCAGTTGATTGCAAAGATGGATTTTGGGTAATTGAATAGGTTTGAGAAAGGCTGTTCAAAAACAAAGCATTATCATACAACATTTTTTCAAAATGAGGCGCAAACCACTCTGCATCTGTACTGTAACGAGCTATTCCGCCACCCACTACATCATAAATTCCACCATTGCTCATTCGCTTCAACGAATATTCAACATGTTGTAATGCCATTTCATTTGTAGTAAAATAATAATGCGTAAGTAACCATTCCATATTCATTGTTCCTAAAAACTTAGGGGCTCTTTCAAAACCTCCATTTTGTTTATCCATTCGTAGTTCCATTTGGATAAACATTTTTCCAAAATCGTCCGAAGAAAAAAGAGAATCGCTTTTCAATAGATTTTCAGATTTTTTAAAGGCAATATCTTTACTAACAATTTCTAATAATTGATTGGCTTGTTGCTCCACTTCATCTCGTTTATTTTTGAAAGCATCAGCCATATACATCAATACATCATTCCATGATGGGCGATTATGCAAAGGCTTAGGCGGAAAATAGGTGCCGCCATAAAAGGGTTTTAAATCTGGAGTTAAAAAAACATTCAATGGCCAACCGCCGCTACCAGTCAAGGTTTGAACAGCATTCATATAAATATGATCAAGGTCAGGTCGTTCTTCTCTATCCACTTTTATGTTGATGAAATATTCATTCATCACTGCCGCTGTTTGTTCGTTTTCAAAACTTTCACGTTCCATCACATGGCACCAATGACAACTACTATAGCCAATGCTTATCAAAATTGGCTTGTTTTCTTGTTTGGCTTTTTGTAAAGCTTCTTCTCCCCATGGCATCCAATCAACTGGGTTATGAGCATGTTGCAATAAATAAGGACTGGTACTATGAATTAGTAAATTAGTATGTTGCATAATGAATCAAAAGTAAATTTTATTTCTCTGTGGTTTTATAGTAATTTTGGGCGCATGATACACATTGCCATTGATAACAAAAGCATTGAAGCTAAAGCTTTAGTGAATTATTTGAAGAGTATTTCAAAAACAAAAAAGTTTATTGATTTCGTTTCTGATAAAGAAACAGAAGAAGCCTTGGATATAGCTTTGCTTAATAAGATGAAAAAGGCTAAATCAAATGGGTTGGCTAAAAAAAATGAGGTAATGAATTATTTAGCACAATTCAAATGAAAGTTGAATTCTTAAAAGATTTTGAGAAACAACTCAAAAAAGAAAAATCAGCAGCTATAAAAAACAACATTTACAAAGTTGTTCAAAAGGTTATTGCAGCCTCATCACTTTCCGACATTTCTAATTGCAAAAAATTAGAAGGGCACAAAACTGCTTTCAGAATTAAATCAGGAGATTTACGAATTGGCTTTTTCTTCGAATATGAAACTGTAGTTTTTGCTGCATTTGATTTTAGAAAAGATATTTACAAAAAATTTCCATAACCCTATTTCTTCAAAACAGCTTTCATAGCTAAATCCATATCGTTTTTATGAAAACAAAGTCATTAAAAAAAAATAAAGTCAACGTAATCACTTTAGGTTGTTCTAAAAACTTAGTAGATAGCGAAGTGATGATGGGGCAATTGAAAGCCAATAATTTTGATGTCAAACACGAAAGCAACAAGTTGAAAGAAAGTGAAATTGTTATCATCAATACTTGTGGTTTTATTGATAATGCCAAACAAGAATCTATCAATACTATTATTGAATACAGTGATTTGAAAACTGACGGAAAGATAGACCAATTAATCGTTACAGGTTGTTTGAGTGAACGCTACAAAGAAGATTTAATCAATGAATTTCCTGAAGTGGATGCATTTTTCGGCACGATGGAATTACCAAATTTATTGAAGAAATTAGGTGCAGATTACAAACATGAATTAATTGGCGAACGTTATTTAACTACTGCTAATCATTACGCATATTTAAAAATTTCAGAAGGTTGCAACCGCACTTGTACATTTTGCGCTATTCCGTTGATGAGAGGAAAACACGTTTCACGACCGATTGAAGAATTGGTGAAAGAAGCAAAACATTTAGCTAAAACAGGAGTGAAAGAATTGATGCTAATTGCACAAGAGCTTACCTATTATGGCTTGGATATTTACAAAGAAAGAAAATTGGCAGAACTATTAAATGCTTTGGGTGAAGTAGAAGGCATTGAATGGATTCGCTTGCATTATGCTTATCCAACGGGCTTCCCGACAGATATTTTGCCTGTGATTCGTGATAATAAAAAAGTTTGCAATTACTTAGATATTCCTTTCCAACATGCGGCTGATAATGTTTTGAAGCGTATGAAAAGAGGAATCACCAATGCTGAATCTATTGAATTAATCAACAAGATTAGAAATGTGATTCCTGACATTACGCTTCGAACTACTATGTTGGTAGGCTTTCCTGGAGAAACGGAAAAAGATTTTGAAGACTTATGTGAATTTGTGAAGCAAACAAAATTTAATCGTTTGGGTGTGTTCACCTATTCGCATGAAGAAAATACTGGCGCACATAAATTTGAAGATGATGTGCCGCAAGCTTTGAAAGAAAAACGTGCTGCAACGTTGATGGATATTCAACAATCTATTTCATCAGAATTGAACAAACAAAAAGTTGGAACGATTCAAAAAGTAATTATTGACCGAAAAGAAGGCAATTATTTCATTGGCAGAACAGAGGGAGATAGTCCTGAAGTGGATAATGAAGTGTTGATTGATGCTGCAAAAAATTATTGTAGAGTTGGTGATTTTGCAAAAATAAAAATTTCAAAAGCGGAAGATTTTGATTTGTATGGGGAGGTAATACCAATTCCAACAACAAAATAGCCCAAACTATTTTGGAGTTGTGAAGTGGTAAATGCCGATACAGTTTGAAAATAGTACAAATGAGTGAAACGTCCCGATTTCTTCGGGATGGACTATATTGAAAACGTAATCGGTATAATTTA
>JBDKJJ010000324.1:0-3072 GCA_039796635.1 Bacteroidota bacterium | reverse complement strand
ATTCTATCAGAATAGGCATCCATCAAAAAAAATAAATAGTAAGTATTACTATGCTTATCTTGAAAATAGGTGCTATCGCAGACCCAGAGCTGGTTGACAGATGGGTAAAATTAAACATTTAGGGGTAATCTTTCATGGCAATCTGCTTAAAATACTTATTATTAGCCTTTTATCTATATATATGGTATCTGTAATCTTACCAATCAAAATTCATTAAATTTTCTATATCAAAATCTAAGGCATTATGAAGAGCTTCTTTTGAAAAGTCAAAAGTGCCATGTAAGTTGATATGCTTCCACCTGACAGGAGAACTTTCTTCAATGGCTTTGATAAGTTGCTTTCTTTCCGCTGGATTCACTTTAAAAATTTCATTACTCATATACAGATAATTCCAAGCTATAATAGTATTTTGAATTAATCTTCTACAAACATCTGTCAATAGTTGTTCGGATTTTGAAGCAAATTTAATTTCACCACTATTTCCCCAGCTAATAGCTTGATTGAATTTATTAGCATTCTCTCCTTTATTCAACTGTTTTTGGATAATTTGGCGAAGAGTAACATCGTCCATGTATTGCAAAAGAAATTCTGTTTTGAGGATTTTATCCAATTCTTTGAGAGCTTGTAATACAGGGTGCTGCTGTTCATAAGAACCAAGCCGTTTAATCAAAGTGCTTGCCGAACAATGTTTGGATAGTAAAGATACCATCAAACGGCAAATCATATCCCAGTTTTGTTCAATAACAGTTGTATTGATTGTTTTTCCTACTTTCAATTCATAATCAAGCAATTGTGGCAGGGTTGAGCTTGGAAAAGAGTATAAATATTGATTCTGAAAATCTTCAATTCTTGGAATAAATCGAATACCTGCCAGATATAAAAGGGCAAAATTAATTCCATTAGTGCCGTGTGTATCGGTCGAGTGCATATCCGATTGTACCACTTGGTTCTGTAATAAGCCTTCAAAAACATAGAGAGCTTCTCTTTCTGAAGAACTCACGGTCAGCGAATGAAATAAACGATGTAATTCATCAATAAAGGAATAGATGACAATACCTTTATCTTTACCAAAATACTTGTAGGAATAATTGGCATGAATCGAATCAACCTGAAGCAATACTTTTTGCCCATCGCTTGAGGTATGAACAATGCTTGGGTCTTTTTTGAAAAGTTCACCAATTTTTAATTTATCTAAGAGGGCAATGATTTTATCATTCGCTCTCTGCAAATTTCCCAAAGATAGGTAACAATTTGCTACATTTTCAAGGCTATTTGCTGAAATATTGGGAGAATTGCGAGCCATAGCCCCTAAGCCGATATTACAACCATATGCTAAAATAGAAGCAAAAAACAGGGAATTATCAGGTCTTTTTATTTGGTTTTTGATAGCAAAATGTTGAAAATTGTCTGTAAAATTCACCTTTTGTTGAATCGTACTGAGAACCTCAATAATTGAAATTGCCCCTTCTTTAGGAAATAAATCCCACGTAGTTTCTTTATCTTCTGTATTGGGTTCGGTAAAGCGAGGCTTGCCATCTTTACGTTTTTGAACAAACTCATTTTTGCTTGTATTGATTCGCTGGAAGGTTGTTTGATATGCTTTTTCAAGTCTTTCTTTTAGTTGTTTTTCTAAGGAAGTCCAATCATGCAGCCACTCCAAGTGGTACTGTTTAAGGAGTTGGTCTTTGCTATTTGCCCAAGTATTTTCGTCTATCAAATAACTTTCAAAGGTTTTGTAATTAAACGATTCTCTCAAAGCTACTTGACCAGATTTGATATGATGAGCTACATTTTGGGTAAGCATGACTTTATACAAAGAAGTGGCTGCATTTGACCGTTTGAGAATCTCTTTTTCTTGTTTTGTTAAGAAATTGTCAGCGAATTTATCAGGTCCAACATTGCCATCTTTCTGTTTGAATTCTTCTAAAGCAGATTTCAAATGAGTATTATTACAATCAAAGTCAAGATGACGGAGCATATCTGAAACACGGTACTGAAGAACCCTTGATTTTTCCTCTAAAATCTGATAATAAGCATCATCTTTTTTGATGTAATCACCTTTGCGGAGTTTACTAATTGTATTTTTATTACCTTTAAATTTCAAAAATATATCGCTATTGACCCATTTTATCCAATAATTGATTTTTTCATCATTGGTTTTAGCAAAATCTAAGGTAATGTTTTCGAGTTTGTTCAATTCTTCAATCATTTGTTCATTTAACTCAAAAAGTTGTTCTAAAGTAGATTGATTATCTAAGTGATTCTGATAAATAGCTTCTTTGGCAGTTCTTTTGGCGGCATTTTCAAATTGTTGAGTAGCTCTTAGAAAAGTATCCACCAACAAATCTCCTAAAAATCGGTATTGATAAACGATGAAGCAGAGTAACATGAGATACTTATTTTCACGCCTCGATACCTGAAAAACCTGTGAACGAAAGACAAATTGGGCATAATATTGAATCATTTCATCAGAAATATCCAAAAGTGGTAATAAGGGTTTAACTTGTTGATAATACGTTTTCAAGGATTTATAGTCTTTTACGTTAGCTTTAATCGCATTAGGTTTCATTAACTCTCGGCTTTTGCGAAGTTGGGTTAGCAAATACCTTTTTTCATTAGAATCTTCGTTGATAGAAAGCATTTTTTCAAAAATTTCTTGAAGTTGTGGGCTAAGGTTTTGCTTAATAATTTCCATTAGTTGTGTATCTCGTTTACGCATAGCTTCGGTCAAAATGTTGGAAATAGTAAAATAAGCAGGTATTTCAACTTGATTTGACCGAAGAAACGAAGCCAAAGAATAGAATACAGCTCGTGGATTCGCTTGTTTTTTGAGTAATCTAACGGCTTCTTCATAAAGTTTATCTTTTTGCATGGAATCGAATGGCTTAATACCAAAATTCTCTAAAATGATACGGCGATGGCGATAACTGCTTAGATAATCATAATCGTTTTTGAAAGAGATAAAATCTACGACCACTTTATAGATTCTTGTTACGAACAAAAAATCTCCTTTTGAAAAAGTATCTATTTTGAAGAAACGACCACTTGCTTTGAAATAACCTAACTGAAGTA
>JBDKJJ010000323.1:0-6244 GCA_039796635.1 Bacteroidota bacterium | reverse complement strand
ATTCATCCTCCAGTTTTATTTTTAGGATTTGCTTCTACAGTTGTTCCATTTGCTTATGCCATGGCTGGTTGGTGGAAAAAAGATTTTGATGGATGGACAAAAGCCGTTTGGCCTTGGGCTTTATTTAGTGGTGTAGCATTAACTACAGGAATTATGATGGGCGCTGCTTGGGCTTATGAAGCATTGTCATTTGGCGGTTATTGGGCTTGGGACCCTGTTGAAAATGCATCTATCATGCCTTGGTTAACTTTAATTGCTGGGTTGCATACTTTGTTAGCTTATCGTCATAGTGGTCATGCGCAAAAAGCAACTTATGTATTATTAGGACTTTCTTTTTTATTAGTTCTTTATGCATCATTTTTAACACGAAGTGGAATACTTGGCGAATCTTCAGTTCATGCTTTTACTGATTTAGGATTAGGCGGTCAATTGGTATTTAATATTGTTGCTTTTATCATTCCGTTTGTATTATTTTTTATCATTAGATTTAATCAAATACAAGAACCTGAAAAGGAAGAAAAAGTGGCATCAAGAGAATTTTGGATGTTTATTGGGGCTTTAGTTTTATTGGTTTCTCTGTTTCAAATCACTTTCACTACATCAATACCTGTTTTCAATAAATTATTAGGAACAAATTGGGCACCGCCTGCTAATGCGGTTCAGCATTATAATAAGGTGCAAGTTTGGATTGCTATATTGTTAGGGTTGCTGATTTCATTCACTCAATTTTTAAGATACAAATCATCTGATGTAAATTCTTTTTTAAAAGAAATTGCTATTAATGCTTTGGTTGCATCGGCAGTTACTGGTTTTTGTATTTGGTATTTTGAAATATCAATTATTGCCTATTGGTTTATGATGTTAGCTGGTGTTTTTGCATTTGTTTTTAATCTTCAATATTTATATAAGCTTAAAAAAAATATTATTAATTGGGGCGGAAGTATTGCCCACGTTGGCTTTGGATTGATGTTGGTGGGAATTTTAATTTCATCTTATAAACAAAAAGTTATTACCAGCAATTCACCAACAAGCGGATTGATGGGTAAAGGGTTTGATGAATCAATGAAACGTGAGAATATGTTGTTGATGAAAAATACAACTGAAAAATTACAAGGTTATGAAATTACTTATGTTGGTGATAGCACTTCGGAACCGAATACTTATTACAAAGTAAAATATGTAAAACGTAATGCTGATAGCACAATTGCTGAGCAGTTTTATTTATACCCTAATATTCAAGAAAATAAAAAAATGGGGTCGGTGAATAATCCATCAACCCGTCATTATTTTTCAAAAGATATTTATACAATAGTTACTGCAACAGCCGATAAGAAGAAAGCTGATGCACCAGTAAACCAGAAAGAATATAAATTTTATAAGGTAAAAAAAGGTGATACTATAAATATAAAAGGGACTAAAATTATTTTTCAAAACATATCAAATGAAGTTTTGCGTAAAGATGTAATGCTTCAAAATAGCGATGTGGCGGCATCGGTTAGATGTAAAGTTTATAACTCAGTAAATGTTTTTGATGTTGAACCGGTGTATTTAATTCGTAATTCAATGGCTGTTCCTATTGAAGCTAAAGTAAATGAATTGGGAATTAGAATTTTTGTGAATCAAATAATTCCAACAGAAAATAGTGTTGAGTTTGCCATTGCTGAAACTGAACCTATAGTTGATTATATTACATTAAAAGCTTTAGAATTTCCGTACATTAATTTATTATGGATAGGAACTATAGTTGTAATCTTAGGATTTTTGATAAGCATACTGAGAAGAATAAATTTGAAATAAATTTGAAAATTAATGACAAATGGCGTATATTTGTACGACAAATGTCAGTAGCATGAAAAAATCAAAGGAATATAAAATTGTAGAGAATAAATTATCAACCGCCGAAGAGCCTGCTGCTACTTATTTGGTAAATGCTTCGCAACATGGTTTTTATTTTAATTCGTTTGAAACACTTACCACTAAAGTTCCTTTTAATCAATCTGATTGGAGCGATGTGTTGCATATCTCTGAACGTACATTGCAACGCTATAAAAAAGATAAAAAGAAATTTGAGCCAATTTATGCTGAAAAAATTTTAGAAATTGTTTTGCTCTTTAATCGTGGTATTGAAGTATTTGACGATGCTAATAATTTTTATCAATGGATTCAGGTTAAAAATATTAGTTTAGGTAATATTAAGCCCATGGAAATAATGGATAATTCATTTGGCATACAAATGATTAAAGATGAATTGGGAAGAATTGAACATGGAATTTTAGCTTAATATATGGTTGTATTTAGATTGTCGAAACAAAAATACGCTACCGATTTAAGCGGAATTGGTGCTGAAAAATACGGCGGTAGATGGAATAGCAAAGGCTTGCCTATGTTATATTGTAGCGAAAATATTTCATTGTGCATGCTAGAGATTTTAGTAAATATACCGCATATTATTTTGCCAAAATTTATGCAATTAGTGCAAATTAAAATTCCTGATAATTCAATTTTAATTTTTCCGAAAAATGAATTGCCTAGTGATTGGCAATCGAATCCAATTTCATTTTCTACTCAAAAAATTGGAGATATTTTTTTGAGGGAGGAAAAATATTTAGCCATGAAAGTGCCATCGTCAGTTGTACCTAATGAATTTAATATTTTGTTGAATCCATATCATAAATTATATAATAAGGTTCAGGTAGTTGAAACTTCGCCTTTCTCAATTGATAAAAGATTGAAAGATTAATTTATTTTTACTCATCATTTTTTTTGATTTTGGAAAATTTATTACAACAACCTATTGAGTATTTAAAAGGCGTTGGGCCTACAAGGGCTGAATTATTAAAGAAAGAATTAAACATTTTTTCATTTGGTGATTTATTGCAACATTATCCATTCAGATATATTGACAGAACAAAATTTCAAACCATTAATGAAATTGACAGCGATGAAAAATACTATCAACTAAAGGGAATAATCACATCAGTAAGAACAATAGGTGATAATCGTCAAAAGCGCTTTGTTGCTACATTTAAAGATGCAACTGGGGTTTGTGAATTAGTTTGGTTTAAGGGCGTTCAATGGATGGAAAAATCCATTCAACCTAGTATGGAATATGTTGTGTATGGTCGGCCACAACAATTTAATAATCGTTATAATTTTCCGCATCCTGAAGTTGAATTACTGAAAGAGTTAAATGAGGGGGATGCGAAAAGTGGTTTGTTCCCAGTGTATTCAACCACTGAAAAATTAAAGATGAAAGGCTTGCCTAGTAAGGCAATTGCAAAAATTCAAAAGACTTTATTAGCGCAAATAAAACCATCAGATGCTTCAGAATTTTTACCACCAAATTTGATTAATGAGCTAAAATTAATGATGCGATTTGATGCATTGCAACAGATTCACTTTCCTCAAAATAATGCTTTTCAACAACAAGCCGAACGAAGATTGAAATTTGAAGAATTGTTTTTGATTCAGCTTAGATTGTTAAGAACAAAGATTTATAGAAACCACACTACAAAAGGTTTTGTGTTTGAAAAAATTGATAATCAATTTGATAATTTTTTCAAAAATTATTTGCCATTTGAACTGACGAATGCACAAAAAAAAGTTGTCAGAGAAATAAGAAAAGATGTATTAAGCGGCAAACAAATGAATCGTTTGTTGCAAGGTGATGTGGGCAGCGGAAAAACAATTGTTGCTTTGTTAAGTATGCTCATGGCAGTTGATAATGGTTTTCAAACTTGTTTAATGGCTCCAACTGAAATATTGGCGCAGCAACACTTTGAAGGCATTTCAAATCTTGTAAAAGATTTGGGAATTAATGTTGCATTGTTAAGTGGGTCATCAAAAAGTAAGGAGCGAAAATTGATTCAACAACAATTAGAGAATGGTGAAATCAATATTTTAATAGGTACACATGCACTGATTGAAGACACTGTTCAATTCAAAAATTTAGGATTAGCAGTGGTTGATGAACAACACAAATTTGGTGTGCAACAACGTGCTGCTTTATGGCGAAAAAATTCAACGCCACCGCATGTTTTAGTAATGACGGCTACACCTATTCCCCGAACATTAGCCATGACTTTATATGGCGATTTAGATAGTAGTGTGATTGATGAATTGCCTCCAGGACGCAAGCCCATCAAGACAATTCACAAGTTTGATAGTGCTCGATTGTATTTGTTTGGATTTATAAAAGAGGAAATTGCAAAGGGCAGACAAGTGTATATTGTTTATCCGTTGATCGAAGAAAGTGAGAAGTTGGATTTGAAAGATTTGATGGATGGTTATGAAAGTATTAGCCGTGAATTTCCTTTGCCAAATTATAAATTGAGCATTGTTCATGGCAGACAAAAGCCTGAAGACAAAGAATATGAAATGCAAAAATTTGTAAAAGGGGAAACGCAAATAATGGTGGCAACTACAGTGATTGAAGTGGGTGTAAATGTTCCTAACGCAAGTGTAATGGTGATTGAAAATGCAGAACGGTTCGGACTTTCGCAGCTACATCAACTTCGTGGAAGAGTGGGCAGAGGTGCTGACCAGTCCTATTGTATTTTGATGACAAGTAATAAATTGGGTGCTGATGCAAGAACAAGAATGAAAACCATGTGTAACACTAATGATGGTTTTGTAATTGCTGAAGTTGATTTACAACTCCGTGGACCTGGCGATATTGAAGGCTTACAACAAAGTGGAGTAATGAATTTGCACATTGCTAATTTGGCTAAAGACCAACAAATTTTACAAGCTGCAAGAGAAAAAGCCAATCAAATTTTGGATGAAGATGCTTTACTGCAAAAGTCCGAACATCAACGAATGAAACAATTAATTCAAACTGTTGAACAAGAGAAAAAAGTTTGGGGTAAAATTTCCTAAGAAATTATTTTTTCTCTTTTTCTGTAAAACTCACAAATGATTTTCCATCAAATCGAGTCAAACCCATTGCCTCAGTTGAAAACCAAAAATTATCATTTCTATCTTTTACAAATGAAGAAACATACTTGTTATGCATTATGTTTTTTTCGTTGAATGAATTAATAGACTTTCCGTCAAAGCAAGATATACCAGCTATTTGAGAACAAAACCAAATTTTACCATCTTTCGCTTCACTAATACTAATGATGTCATTTTCAGGCAATCCATTTGCTATAGTAAAGTGCTTCAAAGTATTTCCATCATAACAAAATACACCATTGCCTTTCCATCCATCACTATTTTTTTCGCCAGTTCCAAACCAAATATTTCCTTTTTTGTCTTCTAAAATCGTTGTTATGTTTGATGTATTCAGTCCATCTTTTGTAGAAAAATTTACTAAATGTTTTCCATCAAATTGATACACACCGTTTTCATAAGAACCGAACCAAACATTACCTTTTGTGTCAGATAAAAATGGCATCAAATCTACCGTTCCATGATCATTAGTAGTTTTAGTTCTAATAAATAATTTATCAATTTCTTGTTGGTGTATAGTTAATTGTTGAGCATTTTTCATGTCATGTTTGCAAGTATTGTTAATGCAAGGATGCGTTGTGTTTTGTGCATTTAAACGAAACAAAAAATGACAGGCGCCACAGCCACCTTTGCTAAACCAGAGGTTTCCTTTTTTGTCTTGAAAAATATTGTGAATTCCATTTTGAATATTATCTGCTACCGGTTTGCAAACATCGCCTAAAAAATTAGTTAGCGCTTTTCCATCATATCTGTAAATACCATTTAAATCAGCCCCAAACCAAAAAACTCCACTTGCATCTTCCATAATATTCATCACCGAAGTTGGCTGTACTATAGCTTTTGACGAATTATTACCTTGCAGAGCCAAGAAGGAAAAAATGCTGTTAAAGGTGCTCCCGTCAGCATTGGGTAGCAAAACAGTAGTGAATTTTTTCCCATCGTATTTGCAAGCTCCACCTTTTGTGCCGAACCAAATATTTTTATTTTTATCTTCCATAATGCAATTAACAGTAGTTGTATTCAATCCGCCCATTGAAGTATAGTTATAAAATAATTTCCCATCATATCTATAAACGCCTTGTGTAGAAGCAAACCATAAATCACCATTTGAAGCACTTAATGAAAGTATAATTCTACCTCTCCATTCATCTGGGAAAGTATAATTGTTTATGATTTTTTGCTCACCAACTACAGCAGTTTGAGCAAAGCAAAAACTATTTAGTAAAATGAAAAGTGAAAGAAAGAAAGTTGATTTCATAATTGATATTGAATTTTTGAAACAGTTTTAAAA
>JBDKJJ010000322.1:0-5229 GCA_039796635.1 Bacteroidota bacterium | reverse complement strand
TAATGGATTAGTAATTATGTATGCTGATAAAATTACAAAGAGCATGCAAATGACAATTGATGAAACACAAAGAAGACGAGAAAAACAAATAGCTTATAATACCGAACACAACATTACTCCTACTACTGTGAAGAAATCATTGGATGAAATTTTCAAACAGACTTCAGTATTGGATATCAAACAACAAAGTGCTGGTTATTATGTAGAGCCTGAACAAAATTTGGGTATGGTTGCTGACCCATTAGAGCAATATTTAAGCAAACCACAATTGGAAAAATTAATTGCTGAAACAAAATTACAAATGAACAAAGCCGCTAAGGACATGGATTTCATGGAAGCTGCACGATTGAGAGATGAAATGTTTAAGTTGGAAAAGAAGTTGAAGGAGATTTGATGGTTGATTTATTTAAAAATACCTGCTGTTGCAAGTCTGAAGTCAAGTCAAGTCAAGTGGGTTTGACGTCTTATGTCTGAATAACTTTTGGCACAAGTTCGCCACACACAAACCAACACTGCAAAATTGCGCTAGCAAATTCATTCATCTTCCAATTCTTTGGCATTTTCTAAGCATCTAATTTTAAAATTTTGTAACGACGGACAATTGTCCGTCTCTACCTGAAATGAAAATTAGTTATTTCCGCAAAAAGTATTTTACTATGAAAAATAGAATTCAAACGCATGACTGAATTACTGATTGACAACAAGAAATATTTTGCTGTACCGCATAAATAATGCCGATACAGTTTGAAAATAGTACAAATGAGTGAAACGTCCCGATTTCTTCGGGATGGACTATTTTGAAAACGTAATCGGTATAACTATAGAAAATTTTCATGCCTAATTTGGCTTTAATCGCATTATTATATCTCATCTAAAAACTTTAATGCTATTAAACAAAAAAACCGAAGTCGAAATATTCTGACTTCGGTTTGATTAACTTATTTATTTCATTATGTGTATTGCTTTTTCAAAACAATAAAAATTAATCAATTTATTTTTTCTTTATAAGCTGCATCAAATAGCCACCATAACCACTTTTCATTAATGGTTTGGCAATGTTTTCTAATTGCTCAGCATTGATAAATCCTTTTCGATAAGCTATTTCTTCAATACAGCCTACTTTTAATCCTTGGCGTTGTTCAATCACTTGTACAAATTGTGAGGCCTGCATTAAAGAATCAAAAGTGCCTGTATCTAACCAAGCCGTACCTCTGTTTAAAATAGCCACTTTTAATTTTCCTTGTTCTAAATATACTTTGTTTACATCCGTAATTTCGTATTCACCCCGAGCCGATGGTTTTAATTCTTTCGCAATTTTCACAACTGAATTGTCGTAAAAATATAATCCTGGAACGGCATAATTTGATTTTGGCTGCGTAGGTTTTTCTTCAATAGTAAGTGCTTTATTATTTTCGTCAAACTCCACTACACCATAGCGTTCAGGGTCGCTAACATGATAAGCAAATACATATCCACCATCTGGATTATTACAACTTTCTAATAACGTGCCTAAACCACTTCCATAAAAAATGTTATCGCCTAAAACCAAAGCCACACTATCATTACCAATAAATTTTTCGCCAATTACAAAAGCTTGGGCAAGTCCGTTAGGTACAGCTTGTTCCTCATAACTAAAGTTTACACCAATGCTTTCACCAGTGCCAAATAATCTTTTAAAATGTGGCAAATCATGTGGTGTAGAAATGATTAAAATATCTTTAATGCCTGCCATCATCAATACACTCAATGGGTAATAAATCATGGGTTTATCATAAATAGGCATGATTTGTTTGCTAATGGCAAATGTGATGGGGTGTAATCTTGTACCACTTCCGCCTGCTAAAATTATTCCTTTCATTTTTTTATAATTTTAAATATTGATAAATTTTTGTTTTGCATAGTTAATAAAATATTTCACATTTAATGGTTCGCCGCAAATATTTTCACAAATTTCTTTTGCTGATTTCAATCTTCCGTATTGATGAACATTTTTGCGAAGCCAATTTAATAAAGGTTCAAACTCACCATTCATCACCATTTCATTTAATCCGTTAATTTGTTGATGAGCAAAATAATAAAATTGTGCAGCATAAAAACTACCAATTGAATAAGTAGGGAAGTAACCAAAACTCCCATGACTCCAATGAATATCTTGTAAGCAACCATGCTTATCATCAGGCACTTTTATGCCCATGTAATCATAATATTTTTGGTTCCAAACCGATGGAATATCATCCACTGAAATTTCATCGCCCAACAACATTTTTTCAATTTCATATCTAATCATAATATGAAAATGATAGGTTAATTCATCGGCTTCAATTCTGATTAAAGATGGTTCAACAATATTGATGGCTTTGTAAAAATCAGTAGCAGAAATAGTTTTGAAGTGCTCAGGAAAATGTTGTTGCACTAATTTCCAATTGCCCTGCCAATAAAGGTTTGAACGCCCTACCATATTTTCCCATAATCTACTTTGTGATTCATGAATGCCTAATGAAACGGCCTCTCCGCCTGGCAATCCATATTGCTCAATAGGTAAACCTTGTTCATATAAACCATGTCCGCCTTCGTGTAAGCAGCTCCAAATCATTGTGTAAAAATCATTCTCTTTGATATGGGTGGTAAGCCTAACATCTGTTGACCCAAACGAAGTAGTAAACGGATGTACAGATTCATCTTGACGACCACAGTCAAAATCAAAACGCATTTGTTTTAATAAATCCATGCCCAAATCCCATTGTTGTTTTTTTGGGAAATTGCCATACATAAATTTATTATTAGGCTTGGTTTTATGGGAGATAGATTTTAAAAACGGAACCAAATCTTTTTTCAATTCTTCAAACAAAATATCGGTATCAGCCACTGTTTGATTGGGCTCGTACAAATGCATTAAAGCATTGTATCTATGACCTTCAAAACCTAACAAATCAGCTTCTTGTTTTTTTAAATCTACTAATTTTTTTAAGGTTGGTGAAAATACTTTAAAATCGTTGGCTTCTCTTGCTTTTATCCAAGCATGATAAGATTCAGAAATAGTTTTTGACATTAATTCTACGAATTCGGTAGAATATTTTTTTTCACGATTAAAATCTTCTAACGAAAGTTGTACATTTTTTTTCTGAGTTTCTGAAAGATTAGTTTCTGCTGACAGTTCAAGCAGTAATTTTTCAACTGATTCATCGGTAAAAAGTTCATGAGCAATGCCACTTAAAGTGGCTAATTGTTGACTTCTGATATCAGCAGCTTTTATGGGTTGATAAGTTTCTTGATCCCAATTTAAAACAGCCGATGCCATTTTAACATCCGCTATTTTCTGCATTTTCTGATAGTATAAATTGTATGATTCAATCAATTTCATCTCAAATAATTTCCGCCAAATGTAACGTTCAGAATATAAAGAAAAATACGTTTTTTAACTTAGTTTTAATTTGGTCAATAATCTTGATTTTTTGCTACTTAGAATAAATATTCTTTATTAACTTGCACAATTATTTATAAAATAAGTTAGTTTTATTTTATTCAAAATTTATTTTGAAGTTGTAATTAAGCCATTAAAACCTATCTTTTAAACTATGAAGTTTGATTTTTTACTTAAAAAATTTACCATATTTATAGCTATTTTGCTATGCCTAATAGCAGGTAAAATAAAAGCTCAAGATATACATTTCAGTCAGTTTTATAATAGTGCACTTTTACTCAACCCAGCTCAAACGGGTTTAGTGTGTAATTACAGGGCTGGATTGAATTACAGAAGCCAATGGTCAAGTGCTAATTCACCTTATAAAACTTTTGCAGGCTATTTTGATGTGCCTATTTATTTCAATAAAAAACGAAATACTTCATTAGGATTAGGATTAGTGATTTTTAACGATGTGGCAGGTGATGGAAAATATGGAACTTTAGAAATAGACCCTTCTATTGCATTTCACATGGGTTTAGGAAGTGATGACCCCAAAAAATATAAGTTATCTATTGGCTTTCAGCCTTCTTTGCGTCAACATTCATTAAATGTTTCAAATTTAACTTTTGCTACACAATATGATGGCTGGGTTATTAATCCAACATTACCAACTAATGAAACCATTATCACTCGTGATAAACCTTTTCAGCCGTTTTTTGATGCTCATACAGGAATTCAGTTTTCAGCAGCGCCTACTGAAGAATTAAATTATTGGGTAGGTTCAGCCGTTTTTCATTTGCTTACACCCACTGAAAGTTTTTTAATAAATCCTTCTGTATTTAGTAAAGTGCCAATGCGTTTCAATGTGAATGCTGGTATGCGCTATATTTTAAACGAAAGAATGTATATTTTGTCACATGCTTTGTTTATGAAACAAGCTAAGGCTAAAGAATTAAACTTTGGTGGTGAGTTAGATATTAAAACATCAGCTAATAAAGTTGATGTACAAGAATTTACTTTTTTGATGGGTGCTTACTATCGTTGGAAAGATGCAATGCAATTATTGGTAGGTGGCGAACTTCAAAACTTAAGAGTTGCATTAGCTTATGATGTGAATGTTTCAAAATTAAGAAGTGCTACAAAATTAAGGGGCAGTTATGAGTTATGTATGGTATATAAAGCGCCATGTCGTATTATTCCTTACAAATACAAGTACCAATACATTTGCCCTCGATTCTAATTTATTAAAAAACTTTTCGATTACATAAAATTTATTTTTGATGAAACTAAAATTCAGATTGTTGACCATTGCAGTAGTAGCTTTACTATTGATGCAATCTAAAAATATATTTGCCCAAGGTGGTGTTTTTGATGATACCAAATCCATCAAGCAAATGACTACTAAAGATAAACTCAAAATTGCAAATGATTTATTTGAAGCAGGAAGCTTTTATAATGCCATTGAATATTATAAAGAATATTTAGCTGATGATAGCGGAAATCCTGAAGCTACATTCAAGTTAGCTGAGGCATATCGTTTTTCAAGAGATTATAGAAAGGCGGAAGATTGGTACAAAAGAGCTTATAATGCTGATAAAAATATAAATATTTTGGCTTTGTATTATCAAGCTTTAATGATGAAATACAATTGTAAGCACCTGGAAGCAAAACCAATATTTTTAGATTTTGTAAAAAAATATAAAGATGATGAAGGGAAAGAAATTAGAAAACGTGCAAGAATGGAAGCGGCAGGTTGTGAAGATGCATTGGTATTAATGCAAAACCCATTAAAAATAACTGTTAATCACTTGGGTTCATCTGTTAAT
>JBDKJJ010000321.1:0-14649 GCA_039796635.1 Bacteroidota bacterium | reverse complement strand
CTTCACTTAAATCGTTAAACCTTTTTAAACCATTATCTAATGTTCTTAAAAAAGCATTTTCTTCCTCACGAATCACTTGCGCAACAAAATCTTTTTGTTGATTTAATTCAGGGAAAACATTTTCAAATTGCTTAGCAATAATTGGCACCAATTGAAACAATAACGGTTGTTCGTAATTTAAGAAGGTATAATAATAACGCACTGCTCTTCTCAAAATTCTACGAATCACATAACCTGCGCCATTGCTTGAAGGCAGTTGTCCATCAGCGATGGCGAAGCAAACTGTACGAATATGGTCAGCTAAAACTCTGAACGCAATTGATTCTTTAGTGTCATCAGCCGCATAATTTAATTGAACAATTTTCTCAATCGCTTGAATTGTTCCGCTGAAAACATCTGTATCATAATTGCTTTGTTTGCCTTGCATCACACGAACTAAACGCTCGAAACCCATTCCTGTATCAACATGTTGCGCTGGTAATTTCTCTAAACTTCCATCCGCTTTGCGGTTAAATTCCATGAACACATTGTTCCAAATTTCAATCACTTGTGGATTATCTGAATTCACATAATCATATCCTGATTTTGCTTTGCGTTCTTCTTCGCTTCTACCATCATAATGAATTTCAGTACACGGACCACAAGGACCAGTGTCGCCCATTTCCCAAAAATTATCTTTTTTGTTACCGTTTTTAATTCTTTCCGCAGGCACACCAACGCTCAACCAATGCTGATAAGCTTCTTCATCACGTGCTAAATTTTCTTTTGCATCGCCTTCAAAAATGGTAACGTATAATCTATCTGCATCAATTTTATAAACTTTAGTAAGCAATTCCCAACTCCATTCAATCGCTTCTTTTTTGAAATAGTCGCCAAAGCTCCAATTACCAAGCATTTCAAACATCGTGTGATGATAAGTGTCAACACCCACTTCTTCCAAATCATTGTGTTTGCCCGAAACACGAAGACATTTTTGTGTATCGGCAACACGTTTGTCAATCGGTTTTTTATTGCCCAAAAACATATCCTTGAACTGATTCATACCGGCATTGGTGAACATCAAAGTTGGGTCGTTCTTCACTACAATCGGCGCTGAAGGCACAATTGTATGTCCTTTACTTTTGAAAAAATCTAAAAACTGTTGGCGAATTTCTGCTGAAGTCATTTAATGAATTAATTAAAAAAAGAACTACAAAGGCACAGAGGCACGAAAAACTTTTTTAAAATAACTTAGAAGCTTTGTGACTTGGTGGTTCAAAAGTTAGTTGGCGAAGTTAAGAATTTGAAAGAATTGTAAGAAACAAAAAATAGTATTTTTGCGCTTACCTTTTGCTAATTCAATTATTAAAATGCTATTAAAAAATTTTGTTCGATTGTTAACTGCTTCATTGTTCATATTTATTTTAAATTTCACCTTCATTAATGAATCGTTAGGAAATACAATTGATTCAGTTGAAGCAAAAAAACTACATTATAAATTATCCTACATTTTTGAAGATGATAACTATTTGCTAAGCTTAAAAAACGTAGTGAAACTGAAAGATGGAAATGATTATGGTTATACTTATTCATTAGCTTTTAATGGCTCAGTTACCAAAAGAAAAAATACATATTCCGTAAAATATTATAAAGCTTTATACACGAAAAATTTGAACGATAGCCTTGGTGAAACAATGATTGGCTTGAATTCGAAAACAAAACAAAAGCTTAAGTTAGTTCATGTAATTAATATTGAAAAATTGATGTTTGGCTTTCAGCATGAATCAAAATTAATTTATAAAGTTTCATTTGGTTTTGAACATCGAGGTAGAACAAATAAAGGCTATTTTTCAGCCACAAATATTCAATCAATTCATCATCAATATTTATTGAAAGTAGCTGGTTTTTATTATTGTCAACCCAACGGTGAGGCGGCATCAAATGTTGAAATCATTCACCCAGCCTATTCAAAAGAAAAATTAACAGATGCCATTTCAGAAGTTTCAATTTTGGCAAATTTATCTATTGGAAAAAATAAAACATTACCAAAATACAAAACAAAAATTTGTAGTGAATTAGGAAGTTTTTTATCGTCTGAAAAATCTATTTTGATTGGTCAAAATTCAAACATTTTTGGCAGAATTGATTTACAAAAAAGCTTCGGTAAAAAATCAAAATTTACCACTACCCTTTCACAAAATTTAAAATATTATTCACCATGTAATGCTACAAGTAAAAACCTTGGCTATGTTGAAACATTTGGAATTAGTTATTTATCTAAATATAAAAAAATAAAATTACTTCCCAGCCTTTCATTTTTCAAGCCTTTTGGCAGACTTGATTTTCATGACTTTAATGATAATGATATCAATGTATTAATCAAATTGGATATTGATTTTTAAATTATTTTTTTAGGAAATTTTTTACTGCTACTTTTCCATTATTAACTAAATAATTTACCTCTGCTGGTTTCAATTTTTTTAGTTTTTGACCTATATTTCCTGGGCTTATTTGAATAGTTCTTTGGGCATCCAATGGAGTTAAATTTTTATCGTTAATGGAAGTCATAATCAAATAATAAAAATTCATGGTAAATGATTTGAAGTTCTTTATTTTCAATGGTTCGGGAATGTTTTTGATAATTTGTTTATTATAATTATACGATTCAATTGAATCATCTAATCTAATTCCAATAGTTTCATTCCATTGATAAGTGGAGTCAAAAATATGAATAGGGTAATTCATTAAAACACCGCCATCAACCAACAACTGCGGATAGTGAATTTCAGAAAAATCTTTGCTTTTGTATTCCCAATAAACAGGCTTAAAATAAAACGGAATACTCATAGAACATCGTACAGCCTTGCTTATTGGCATGTCAGGATAATTTTTATACGACATAACTACAGCTTGTTGACTCAAAACATCAGTAGCAGTTACAAACAACTCTTTAAATTGATTGGGGTTCGATAAATGTAATTGATGAAGTTCATTGAAGGTTAGGTTTTGTTGGGCAGATTTCGTAGCAATTAATCTTTCCATAAATTTTTCAAACTTGTTTCCCTTATACCATCCATACTTTGTGATGATTCGTTTTGAACCAGAAATAAAACCAAATTCATTATCATTAAATTGTTGAAATTTTAAAGAACTAAGAATGGTAGTTAACTCATCAGGTGTATATCCTACAGCAACTAATGCAGCTAAAATACTACCAGCTGATGTGCCTGCAACATTTTGTAAACTATCTAAATCATGATTCTGTTGCAATTCAGTAATTGCACCAACGTAGGCAATGCCACGTATTCCGCCACCTTCCATTACTAAATTTTTAATACTTGTAGATTGTGAAAACGATTTACAATAACAGCCTAAAACAAGAAAAACAAATAAAACTTTCTTCATAATTTATTCCTCAATATTAGTTAAATTTATAGTTTTGGTAAAACGATTTGATGAAATATATAGCAACTTTTATTTTACTTTTTTCACTATCCAATATTTCAATTGCACAAAGCGATTCAACTTGGAAGTTTAAAAGAAAAAACAATATCAATTTTGAGTTATTGGGTTCAGGTGTTTTATATTCAATCAACTATGAACGATTAGTTTATCAATCAAAATATTTTAAATCAAATGTAGCAACTGGTTTCAGCTATGCACCATATCGTTTTTTTAGCAATCAATCAGATATACAATTTTTGGTAAACTATAATCAATTCATATCATTTTCAAAAAATAATCATGCTGATATTGGCATAGGCATAAAATTAATAAATGATTTCAAGCAAAGTAATCCTGAAATAATTACTCAACCTATTTTTCATGTTGGATTTCGGCATCAAAAACTAAATCGAAGATTTTTTTATAAAATACTAATTGCAGGCACCATTACTAAAATGGAATTAATGATTTTGCCCTCTGAACCTTTTTATCAACCTAGTTTTTTTCCGTGTATCGGCTTGGGTTACGCTTTTTAAATTTTCTTAAATAAGTTTTAAAGTTTGGCGTTTAAAAACTAAAAGTTTATTTTTGGAACTCTTTAAAAATGGCATTCAGAAAAGTAAAATATTTTTATAACACACATACCTTAAGCTACGAAAAAGTTAAACTTTCGTGGGGTATCACCTTATTTCGTGTGTTTGGGTTTTTATGTGCTGCTGCGGTATTTTCAGCCGTAATCATGTATTTTGCTTACACTTATTTTGATTCACCTAAAGAAAAAATATTGAAACGTGAATTAGCACAAATGAAAGTTCAATACAAATCATTAAACAACAGAATGAAAAGTATTGATAAAGTGCTTACAGATTTGCAAGATAGAGATGATAATATTTATAGAGTTATTTTTGAAGCTGAACCAATCCCTAAAGATGTAAGAGAAGCAGGGTTTGGAGGTTCGAATCTTTATAGCCGATTAGAAGGATATGATAACAGCGAATTGATGGTAAGTACCACACAAACTTTAGATAAGCTAAGCCGAGAAATGTATGTGCAATCAAAATCATACGATGAAATAAAAAAACGAATTGAAAATAAAGCTCAAATGTTGCAATCAATTCCTGCCATTCAGCCAGTAAGCAATAAAAACTTAATGCGTATTGCAAGTGGTTTTGGTTATAGGATTGACCCGATTTATAAAATCATGAAACTCCATTCAGGTTTAGATTTTACTGCGCCAACTGGCACACCTATTTATGCAACTGGCGATGGTGTGGTGAGTTTATCAAGATATGACAATAGTGGTTATGGAATGCATGTAGTAATTAATCATGGATATGGTTATCAAACTTTATATGGACACATGAGCCGAATGAAAGTAAACGCTGGTCAAACAGTGAAACGTGGTGATGTGATTGGTTATGTTGGTAGTACTGGAAAATCAACAGGCCCACATTGCCATTATGAAGTAATTAAAGGCGGTAATAAAATTGACCCGGTTAACTTCTTCTATAACGATTTATCGCCTGCTGAATACGAAAAAATGTTGCAACAGGCTTCTAAAAGTAATCAGGCTTTTGATTAAAAATTCACTACTAATTATTTTAACAAACCAATTAAACCACAATCAAATTTTATGTTTGAAAATTTATTAAACTTAGTAAAAGAACATGCAGGTGATGCCATCATCCATAATTCAGCAATACCTAATGAGCATAATGATGCTGCTATTGAAACAACAACAAATGGAATAATGGAAGGATTGAAAAATCAATTAGGTAATGGCGGATTAGATGGATTAACTTCTTTATTTCAAGGAAATAATCAAAGTGGAATGGTTCAAAATATTTCACAGAATGTTGCAGGTAGTTTGATGCAAAAATTCGGGATTGAAAATCAAGCAGCTCAATCTATCGTTAATTCATTAATACCAGTAGTGATGAATAAATTTGTAAATAAAACTAACGACCCTAATGACTCAAGTTTTGATTTGCAAGGCATCATGGGTTCATTGATGGGAGGCGGCAATTCATCGAATATTGGTGGTATGTTAGGTAAAATTTTCGGATAGAAAAAAATAATCATTTACAAAACTCTATTGTTTGAAAAAGCAATAGAGTTTTTTTTATACTTTTATATTTCAAATCAAAAAATATTAATCAAGTGCATTCACTAAGTAATTGCCGAGTTTGTCATCAACCGCTTACCTTTTTAAAAAATTTAAAAGGGAACAGAATTGTAGTTGATATTCCTTTGTATGAATGTAAAAATTGTGGCACTCAATTCACTTATCCAAAGGAGTTTATAGCACAACGTCAGTTTGATGATTTTGATATGGATTGGTATTTAAAACGCAAACCAAAAGCACAAAATAAAATTAACAGGGCTTTAAAAGCTATTACCAATATGGGCATTGCTCATGAAGGAAAATTTTTAGACATTGGATGTGGTTTAGGTTATAGTATGGAAGTAGCAAAGCAAAATGGATATGACACTTATGGAGTAGAGCCATTAGCAGCTGCGGCTGATTATGCTATAAATGAATTAAAATTAAATGTTCGAAAAGGTTTTTATGAACGCAATGATTACCCTGCTAATCATTTTGATTTGATTTGGCTTGACCAAGTGTTAGAGCATGTATATGAACCCGACAAGCTATTTGCAGATATTTGTTACAATTTAAAACCTGGAGGAATTTTCTTTTTAGGTTTACCAAATGTAGATTGGATGTGGCTTTTACTGACTAAATTAAAAATCACTTCAAAAATAAATGTGTTTAATGACCCTGAAGAACACATCAATTATTACCAACGAAGCAGTATTGAATACTTGTGTAAGCAAAATGATGTTGAAATTTTTGATTTATTTTATCCAAAAGATTTTATCAGAATTCCATTTCAAACTTTAGGAATGACAACTGGATATTATTTAATTCAAAAGCCTAAGTAATTTAGTAAAATATTTTTGTTATCCCATAAACTAAAGCAATTCCTAAAACTGCACCTAATACCATTCCTAAACTTTCAGAAGTTTTACTTTTTTTAGGGTTTTGTTGAATTGAAAATGTAATTGGAATTGAATAAACTACTTTCACTTTTTTACCATTCTGAGTAGCTGGCTCCCATTTATCTAACATCCTTGTAACCCTTAATGCTTCTTCATCAACATCATCCCTAACACTTTTTATAATTTGAAAATCGTTTACTTTCCCTAAAGTATCAACTACAAATTGAACAATTACTTTGCCTTGAATATTTTCATTTAATGCAGACTTTGGATATTTTATATTTTTATTAATAATACTATACATGCCTTCTTCTCCACCAAATAAAAATATTGGCAACCTCTCAGTAATTGTTTCTAATGAATCTGATTTCAGATTACCGTACGAATTATTTGTGGAGAAAATAAACCCGAATATGCCTAAAAGAAATATTTTAAAGTAAACCATAAGTTTAATTCAATCCTGACAAACTTTCTTTAATAGCAATTAAGCGGCTTTCAGCATCTGATTTTTTCTTTTGCTCTAAAGCAACTAATTCTGGTTTTGCGTTAGCAACAAATTTTTCATTGCTCAATTTTGCATTAACTGATTTCAAAAATCCTTCTAAGTAAATTAACTCCTTTTCTAAATCATCTTTTTGAGAATCTGTATTAATTAAACTTCCTGCATCCAAATAACATTTATTATTGCCAATTACAAAGTTGATAGCATTAGCAGCTTTTGAATCGTTAAAAGTGATTTCGGTTAAATTTGCCAATTTACAAACTGTTGATTGAATAGCTTCAAACGATGATTTGTCGGAAGTTTCAATCATTAATTTCAATTTATCTTTTGGCTTTAATTGATTTTTATTTCTTGCATCACGAATAGTTGAAACTATTTCTTTCATCAATTCTCCATTCGATAAAACAGAAGAACTTGATGCAGAAAATTGTGTATTAAATTGTTTTATCACCAATACATCATTTTCATTTCTTTCTTTTACAAATGAATAAAATTCTTCCGTACAGAAAGGCATAAACGGATGTAATAAATGCATCAATTTTTCAAAGAAAGTAATAGTTGCTTCGTAAGTTTTTGCATCAATTGGATTTGCTTTACCATCTACAAATTCAGGCTTTACCATTTCTAAATACCATGCACAGAAATCGTCCCAAATCAAGCTATACAAAGCTCTTAACGCTTCACTTAATTTATATTCCGAAATCAATTTATGATAATCAGCCGAAACAGATTCTATTCTTTCATTCATCCATTCAATTGCAAATTGATTGGATGGATTTGTTGAATTATCAATTGTCCAACCTTTAATCAAACGCAATGCATTCCAAATTTTGTTAGCGAAATTTCTTCCTTGTTCGCAGCTGCTTTCATCAAATAATAAATCATTACCAGCTGGCGAAGAAATCATAATCCCGAAGCGAACAGCATCAGCACCAAACTGCTCTATCAATCCCAATAATTCTGGTGAATTCCCAAGGCTTTTACTCATCTTTCTACCTTGTTTATCTCTTACCATTCCGGTGAAATAAACATCAGCAAATGGTCGTTGGTTTTGATATTCAAAACCAGCCATCATCATACGAGCCACCCAAAAGAAAATAATATCTTGCCCTGTAACCAACACATTGGTTGGATAGTAATAATTGATTTCTTTGTTATTAGGTTCTGTAATTCCATTAAATACTTCTATTGGCCACAACCAAGATGAAAACCAAGTATCCAATACATCTTCATCTTGCTTAATATCTTCCAATCGTAAATCTGAAATCGTCAATCGTAAATTTTCAAATGCTTTTTCTTTGTTTTCTGCAACTGCGAAACTGCCATCTGGCGCATAATACGCAGGAATTTGCTGCCCCCACCACAATTGACGGCTGATACACCAATCTTTAATATTTTCCATCCAATATTTAAAGGTGTTATCAAATTTATCGGGGAAGAAAGTTACATCACCCGTTGCTTGAGCATTGATAGTTGGTTTACTCATATCAGCCATTTTCAAAAACCATTGAGTGCTAATTCGTGGCTCTACTACTGCATTTGTGCGCTGACTAAATCCATTCTTGTTTTTAATTTCTTCTTCCTTCGCTAATAAATTTGCTTCCGCTAATGCTTTAGCCATTTTTTTACGAGCAACAAATCTATCATCACCAACAAACATTCCAGCGGCTTCACTCAAAGTACCGTTTTCAGTTAAAGTATCAATGATTGGCAAATTGTGTTTCAAGCCGATATTATAATCCGCCAAATCATGAGCTGGAGTGATTTTCAAACAACCTGTTCCAAATTCTTTATCAACGTATTCATCAAAAATAATTGGGATTTTTCTGTTAACTAATGGCACATAAGCTGATGCACCTTTTAAATGAGTGTATCTCTCATCCGTTGGATTAACACAAATGGCAACATCTCCTAAAATAGTTTCAGGACGAGTTGTAGCAACAGTTATAAACTCTTCTTGGGTTGAGTTTGGAACTTCTAATTTATACTTCACGTAATACAATTTGCTTTGAACTTCTTTGTATTCCACTTCTTCATCACTCAAAGCTGTTAAGGCAACTGGATCCCAATTTATCATTCTTGCTCCACGATAAATCAAACCCTTGTTATATAAATCAACAAAAACTTTAATTACCGCTTTGTAATAATGATCATCCATCGTAAAACTTACTCTGCCATAATCACAACTACAACCTAATTTTTCTAACTGATGAATGATAATTCCACCATATTTATCTTTCCATTCAAAAGCATATTTCAAAAATTCTTCTCTACTTAAATCTTTTTTATCAATGCCTCGTTCTTTCAACATGGCTACCACCTTGGCTTCCGTAGCAATACTTGCATGGTCGGTTCCAGGAACCCAACAAGCATTTTTACCCGTCATTCGTGCATGACGAATGAGAATATCTTGAATAGTTTCATTTAAAGTATGCCCCATGTGTAATACGCCTGTAACATTTGGCGGAGGAATTACAATTGTAAACGCTTCACGATTATCAGGAGTTGATTTAAAATATTGCTTACTCATCCAATGAGCAAACCATTTATCTTCAACTGTTGTAGGACTATATTTAGTAGGTAATTCAGCTAACATTTAAAAAAAATTGAGAGCCAAAAATAAAGAATCAGAGTTTATAATTGGAATGATACAGAAATAATTATTGGAGAAAAAAGAAAAACTATTGACGAAAGTTTATATAAAATAAATTATACATTTTAGAATCTTAGTTTAATTTGATGCATATTTTATCAAAAAAATCTAAATGCTTCAGAAGTATTTCAACTTATTTTATTACGTATTTTCACTTACCATTTATAACGCCCAATTTATTATTTTCAAGCATTACTATTGTTGAAATCGTAACACAATTAATAGTTTTGATATGGAAATAAATTAATAATTTCGGCACAAGTATCATCATTTTATATTCTAGGTTTTAATCATAAATTTAATATTATGAAAAAAAGAAAATTACTTCTTTTTATAGCACTTTTTACTTTTCTAATAAATAGATTATCAGCTCAAAATTCATGTCCGCAAAATATTGATTTTGAAAATGGCAATTTCACCAATTGGAATAATTTTACTGGAAGCGTTACTGACAATGGCGTTCAGAACATTATTTCGGTTTCTAATTCAGGGCCAGTTGCTAACCGACATGATATAACAACTGGTGCAAGCCTTGACCCTTACGGAAGTTTTCCTGTCATATCACCTACTGGCGGTTTGCATTCCATCAAATTAGGAAATGATCAAGCTGGAAATCAAGCAGAAAGAGTTACTTATAAATTCCGAATTTCAGGAAGTAACAACTTATATAGTTTGCTATACAGTTATGCTGTTGTGTTTGAAGACCCAGGTCATCCTGATTATGCACAACCAAGATTCACTGTTGAAGCTTTTGATTCAGCAACAGGGTTGCCTGTAAAGTGCTTGCCAAATCCATTTATTGCTAGTTCAAATCTTCCTGGTTTTAGTCAATCATCAGTAGGTTTTAATATTTGGTATCAACCATGGATAACACGTACTTTAAATTTTTCAGGCTTAGCTGGTAAAACAATTTACTTACAATTTACTACTTCCGATTGCACGTATGGTGGGCATTTTGGATATGCTTATGTTGATGTAAGTTGTGGTACATTTCAAATTTTAAATGGCTATTGCCCTGGTTCATCAACAGCAACATTTACAGCACCTCCAGGTTTTGCTTCTTACTCTTGGAGAGATTCAACTTTGGTAAATGTAGTTGGTTCAGGCATGAGTATCACTATTCCTGCGCCAGCCAATGCTTCAAAATATTATGTAATTCTTACTCCTGATAGCGGCTATGGTTGTATTGATACATTGCTAACCATTGTTGCTCCATCAGCACCACCAGTGGCTGTTTTCAGCGCTCCTGATACATTTTGCTTGAACAGCCCAGTGCAATTTACAGATGCTTCTTATTCAACCGGCACTGGCACATTTGTGAATCAATGGAGTTGGAACTTTGGAAACACAGCAAGTGGTAGCTCCAATACAAGTTCATTACAAAATCCGACTCATTATTTTACAACTTCAGGAAATTATACTGTTTCGTTAGTAGTTACTTCTAACATAAGTTGTGTATCAAGTACTATCACAAAAAATATTGTTATCATTCCTTCTATTACTGTTAATGCTGGCAATGATACTAGTATATGTAGTGGTGCATCAGCTACACTTCATGCTAGTGTAACGCCTTCAACACCAAGTATTTCAGGCACTTCGTATTCTTATAGTTGGTTTCCTACCACTGGTTTATCTTGTACTACTTGTAAAAATCCGTTGGCTACTCCAACATCAACCACCACTTATTATTTTACCACTAATTATTATCCGAATGGTTGCAGCCGAACAGACTCTGTAATTGTAACTGTTATACAACCCTTATCAACAGTAAGTGTTACTGCTTCAGCTTCTGACATTTGCACTCCATCTCCCGTTCAATTAAATGCATCAATACTTCCAACTTCATGCGGCATAGCTACTGAATCTTGCGGCTCATCAGCTCAATATATTGTAGGGAATAATAATGGTTTCTTTTCCTCAGCACCTCCATTTAATGGTTTATATGATGACTCAAGGACACAAATGATTTTTAGAAAGTCGGAATTAAATACAGCTGGAATTATTGGTGGAATCATTAAAGATATTGCCTTGTTTGTAAATTATAAAGGCAGTAATATTCCTTATCAAAATTTTACAATTAAGGTGGGTTGCACAACTGATACAGCTTTGTATCAATGGGCTAATGGTTTGACTACTGTTTATAGCAATACAAGTGGAATTACTACAACTACTGGATGGAATAATTTTACTCTATCAACGCCTTATAATTGGGATAAATCTTCTAATTTAATTGTTGAAATTTGTTATGATAACGCCTCATCAAGTTATTATGATTATGTAAATGCAGGTTTAACAAACTATCCATCAGTTGTAAATTTTTATGATTATGGAACATCGGGTTGCTCAATGTCATCCTACTATAATTACAACTACATTCGCCCTGATATTCGCTTTAATGTATGTACTCCTGCTAATGCTGGAGTTAACTTCAGTTGGTCACCAACCACTTCATTAAGTAATCCAAATATTTCAAATCCTATATCATCCACCACAGCCACCATCACTTATACGGTTACTGCAACTGCTGGGGTTTGTGGTACTTCAACAGGAACTAAAACCATTACTGTTACTAATTTACAAGCTAATTTTACTTCTGTTGATACAATTTGCTATGGCTCATCAATTGCTTTCACTAACGCTTCAACTATTTCAGGTGGTGGTACTATTACTAAATACAAATGGGATTTTGGTGATATGATAAGTGGTTTTTCAGATAGTAGTTCATTGCAAAATCCATCACATACATTCAGTAGTTCAGGAAATTATGTAGTTACACTTACAGTTACCTCATCAACAGGTTGCACATCAGTATTTACAAAAACAATTGTTGTTTCGCCTGTATATACTGCAAATGCTGGATATGATGTAAGTATCTGCAATGGCTCATCTGCTATTTTATCGGGCTATATCTATCCTACACCTCCGTCTGTAACTTATCAATGGTCACCTTCAACCAATTTAAGTTGTACTAATTGTTTGAATCCAACTGCTAATCCAACCACAACAACAACATATACTTTAAGTATTGGAAGTGGAAGTTGTATCAGTAAAGATAGTATGACTATTACTATACTTCCAGGCATTTCAAATTTAACTGTAACAGCAACACCATCAACTGTTTGTCCAGGTAGCACATCACAATTAAATGCAAGTATTACTCCTGTATGCGGACCAGCAACCACAGCCTGTGCAGGAACTTTGCAATACACAGTTGGTAATGGTGCTGTAACACAATTTTATCCATTCACTGGTGGAAATGAGGATGCTCGAAGTCAGTTTATTTACCGTAAATCTGACTTGAATGCAGCTGGTGTTACTGCTGGAAATATCTATGATTTAGCATTGTTTATTAGTTCAAAATTCAGCACATTACCCTATACAAATTTTACTATTAAAATGGGTTGTACTAACCTAAGCACATTTACTGTTGGAAGCAGTTTTATTAGTGGGTTAACGACTGTGTATTATGCTCCTGCTGGAATTTCAACTACAAGTGGATGGAACAATTTCACATTTACTACGCCATATTTTTGGGATAATATTAATAACATAGTAGTTGAATTTTGTTATGATAATAGTGTTGGGAATTATAGTAATTGGGATTATGTACGTTCAACTAATTTTATTGGAACGAATATGGTTTTATATAATTATGCTGATAATGATGCAGGTTGCAATTTAAATATTGGGAATTTTCGCTCCACTATTCGACCAGATATGCGCTTCAATGTATGTTTAAATACACCATTGTATTTTTATTCTTGGTCATCAGCATCAGATTTAAACAATGCATTTATCAGTAATCCAATAGCGACTGTAAATTCAACAAAAGCTTATACAGTAACTGTTACAGGCGGTTCCTGCTCAGGTGCTTCAGCATCAGTTTTAGTTAGTGTAAATAATTTCGCCATAAATAGTTTACGTGATACCACCATTTGTTCAGGGAGTTCTGTTCAGTTAGATGCTACCGCAGCAGGGGTTGGTTCGCCATTTACTTATTCATGGAGTCCTTCAATAGGATTAAGTAATTCAACTATTGCCAATCCTTTAGCATCACCAACAACAACTACTACCTACATTGTTTCAGTAAATTCCTCTTTATCATGTATTAAAAAAGATACTATAGTTATCAATGTTTCAAATCCGTTTTCGGTTTCTATTTCAAAAAATGATATTAGTTGTTTTGGAAATCATGATGGAGATGCTACTGCGATTGTTTCACCAATAGGATTTTATACTTATTCATGGAATACATCACCATCACAATCTACTTCTTTCATAAATAATTTATTTGCAGGAAATTATATCGTTTCAGTTTCTAATGGAGTTTGTTCAGATACAGAATCTGTAACGATAACTCAGCCATTACCAATGGGAACTATATTAGCTTCAAGGCTTACAAATGTGAGTTGTTTTGGGGGAAATGATGGAAGCGTAACAGTAACTACGCCATCAGGAGGAACTGCTCCATATAGTTATTCATGGAATACTCTACCTATACAAACAACACAAACCGCAATAAATTTACCAGTTGGCTCATACACTGTAACCGTAACAGATGCTAATAATTGTGCAAGTTTAACATCATCAACAACGCTTACGCAACCAGCTGCTTTATCTAATGTTACGGCAAGTATTTTAACACCAATATCTTGCAATGGTGGAACGAATGGAAGTGTAACAGTAACTACTCCAACAGGTGGAACATCGCCTTATACTTATAGTTGGAATACAACACCAATTCAAAACACACAAACTGCTTCAGGATTGAGTTCGGGAACTTATATTGTTACTGTGAAAGATGCGAATTTGTGTTCTACTACTGCTACAATTAATCTAACTCAACCAATAGCACTATCTAGTGTAACTGCATCTGTTGTTACACCAATTACATGTAATGGAGGCAGCAATGGAAGTGTAACCGTAACAACTCCAACAGGTGGAACATCGCCTTATACTTATAGTTGGAATACAAGTCCGATACAACCTACACAAACCGCTACAGCTTTGAGTTCGGGAACTTATACCGTTACAGTAACTGATGCGAATTTATGTTCAACAACCACTT
>JBDKJJ010000320.1:0-12752 GCA_039796635.1 Bacteroidota bacterium | reverse complement strand
GATCAAATAAAGATATTTTCAATACTGCAAACTTTGTTGAATTATCTTTGAGAAAAGTAAATACAAAATATGAAAAAACATTTTTGTTGCCTTATCTTATTATTTGGATGGTTTGATGGGGCTTATTCACAAAATATTTATCCTGATAAAAAGTATATTATTTCCTCTGCAAAAGATATTCAATCCATTGTTAAAAAGCCATTTCATTTGAATGATAAGGAAGTCGCCATCGGTTTCGGAATCATATCATCTACATTAATCATTCATCAATTTGATGCGGAAATAAAAAATGTTTTTCAAAAAAGTAGAAATGATTTAAGCAATAAAACATCAAATTATTTTCAAATGATTGGAAATGGTAAATATTGTTTTCCTGCTATGGGTGCATTATATGGAGTTGGCTTAATTACTAAAAATAGAAAAGTGCAATATACAGGTTTGCAAGCTTTTAAAGCATTGGTGTTAAGTGCTGGAGTAACAGGTTCAATTAAATATCTTGCTCAACGTGAAAGACCTTTTCAAACAACAAATACAAATAATTTTCATTTCATCTGGAATTCATTTCAATACAATTCATTTCCGAGTGGACATACCAGCGATGCATTTGCCATGGCATCTGTTATCGGATTTAATGTGAAAAATAAATATTGGCAAATACCAATTTATGCAATAGCTACTGGTGTTGGATTATCAAGAATACATGATAATAAGCATTGGGCAAGCGATGTGTTATTGGGCGCTGCAATAGGATATTGTGTGGGACAAATTATTAACAGAAGTGGAAATTTCACTTTTGAAAAAACAAAACAGAATTGGATAGGTACTCCACGATTTTAGTTTGTAACTTTGCAATTAATTATTCAAGGGCCTGACCTTGGAATTGACAGCAATGTTCTTTGTAAATAAGCATACCGGGCGTTGGAAGAATTGCCCGTAAAACTAAACTTTCAAAATTTTCAAATGGCGAAACTTCTTTCGCAATGGCCGCTTAATCGATAGATTAACCCGTCATAGTGCCCCCAGTTGCCTGCTCTTCGGCGATTGGCCTGCACTTAATCAATGAAGAGATAAGTATTATCATCGCTGTGTGATAGTAACGAAAACTACAGCAGATAAGTTGTTGATTTGGTAAGTAAACACACCTTTTAGCAATCGAAAATTAAGTGGGTACTAAGTATGTAGAAGGTTTATGGCGTCTTTGTCTGCACCCGGGTTCGAAACCCGGCAGGTCCACCTCCTGAGAATCCCTCTCAAACCGAGAGGGATTTTTTGTTTCCAGTTGGCTGAAAACCTTTGACAGTCGGGCATTTTCATGAATGATAGAATTTACTTTTTCGGTTCGATAATGCGAATTATCACAATTGTAGTAGATTTTATCGGGAAACACGATTTTTTGTAGGGTTTGTCGCTCCCATAAATCCCCTGAAGCCCACATTTTACTAATGTTCAGCGAATATTCCATCATTTTTTCTTTGCTCAAATTTGAGTTCGATAATTTGGGTTGAATGGGTTGGATTTCTTTCAGCACTTCATTCAATTCATTCGTGAATTTTGCTCTGTATTTTTCATACAAATCCTGTTTGATTTCACCCGTTACATATCGTTCTTCCATTTGCTCCATCTTTTCTAAAATCTGATGCTTGCGTTTGATATGGTCGGTTGCTTTTTCCTGTTGTTCATTTTTAACTTTAGAAATCGCCGCTTCTAATTTTGTTTCAATTAAGGCTGTATATTTTGGATGAATTTCAAAACGCTTCAATAATTGTTCAAATTCCTGATTCATTTTATCTGCGCTTTTATTACTACAACAACCTTTCGTACTGCATTTATAATAGTATATCCCCTTTTTCTTTACCATGTAGCCTGTCATTGCTTTATAACATTTATCACAATAAACCAATCGCTTTAATGGTATTTGTTCGGCTTCTTTATGGCTATCAAATTTGTTGTACTGTGCCTGTAAGATTTGATTGGTTTTTAAAAACATTTCTTTTGATACAACTGGTTCCCAATTTACGCCTTCCACTAATTTATCGCCTAACATTTTGTTGGATAATAAACCACAATAAAACACATTTCTAAAGGCAGCACTTAATCGTTTTTCTGAAACAGGTGTTCCTAATTTTTTTAATCTCTTTTCAATTTCTGCAATAGATATATTTTGTTCTGCTTTCCATCTAAATGCTTTTCCAATTGCCTTTCCTAATTCATTAGCTTTAAAAAATGGTTTTCCGTCAACCATCGTTTTTTCATATCCAGTAGGTAAACAGCCAAAACAAATCCCCTTTTCATATTTCTGTTTCATACCTCTTGAGCATTTTTCTTTTCGCATTTGATTATCAAATTTTGAAAACATTAATTGCATATCCTGTTGGAATGCGCCGATTGGTGTAAGCGTATCAACGGGAGATGATGTAGCTTTAATTTGAATACCTTTATTACGTAGTTGTTCTGCGATATAAATAGCATTAGCGCCTGTTCTGCTGAATCGGTCATTGTCAGATACGATAATGAATTTTACCGATTGCTTGGAATTCTTCACAAACTCCATCATCCGCTTAAATTCCTTTCGTTCTTCTGATTTAGCAGATTCATAACAACCCCCAAATTCTTGTAAAATCGGAATGTCGTTTTGTTCGGCAAATCGTAAACACATTTTCTTTTGTGTTTCAATACTTCCATTGTGCAAGAATTGCTCTTTGGTGGAAACCCGTGTATAAATCACACCATATTTAATTCCTGTTTCATTGCTTGGCAATTCGCTTTTGTGTATGATGAATTGCTTGAATACTTCATTGTTAATTGCTGCCATGTTGTTTATTTTTTATGCTGCTAATTTGAACTCGAATATTTTTTGTTCTGTTTCACGATTGATTTGTTGTGCTATGATATGGCAAATAGATTCCAAATCCTGAATGATTTTTGTTGCTTCTTCATCACTCAAATTTTCATTGCCTTCTATTTTTTTGATATCATCAATCGTGATTTCTTTTGTTGATTTTAAAATTTCCATAACCTCACTTTTTCATTTTTTCTAAAAAAATCCAAAGCGATTTTTACCCTATTCAAAGATAAAGAATCGCCTTGGAATAACCTACTGTATTGACTTTCGATTAAAATGCCTTAAATCGCCTGTAATTGGCTTTTGTTTTGATTTTATAGATTGACGTATATTTTATTTCGTCAATTGTCTATACTTTTTACGTCAATTGACGCATTTAAAGGCTGTTTTTTCAATCATCAATTTTCATCGTCATTGTCGTCATCTACTTCAATTAACTCAATCAATTCCATGACGGCACTTCGTTCCTCATTTTCATAATTGACGTCAATGACGATTTCATACTCTTCATTTGTGCCAACAATGGAATTTTCTAATTCATGTTCTTCGATGATTTCGCAAAAGGCGGTGATTTGGTCTTGCGGTACGGCAAATTGTTTTGTTTTCATTTTACTTGTTTTTTTTGTTATTAAATAATTGTTTTGTTTTCATAAGAATTAGTTTGCTACATCATAATTGTATCCAATTTCACAAATCGTTTTAATCAACTCAAAGCGTAGTGATGGATGAAAATGAAATTTGATAATTGGTGCTGATTGCTGATGTACAAATACTTTTTCAATTTTGCTCAATAGATTTTCAATCAATTCATGGTATGGATAATCTTCTGGTAATGCAGTATTATCTTCTTTTAACTGCTCATATTGGTCATACAAATCTTGCAGCTCATCCCATGTAGTTTCTGTTTGAAATTGCAGTCGTAAAGTTTCACGTAATAACTCTTGTAAGAATTCATTATGCGCTCTTATCATTTCTAATGTTTCAGCATCCCATTGCGGAAAATGATGTTGCCAAAATATTTTTGCTCCTTTCCCTTTATGAAATAATTCATGGCGCAAATCAGACATGAATTCACTCTTCCAAACTCGTTTGGAAATAGCTATTTCTTTCTTTACTACTGTCAATAAAGAGTCTTTTACATTTTCAGAATTGAGGTGATTGACTGGCAATTTTTCATTGACGTCATTGACGTATGAATGGGCAAGTGTAATTGTTTTATCCATAGTTGCTGAATGCTCATTAGGTCTTTCATTTAGCTTTATCAGTAACGACTTTATATCAGTCAATAGTTCTTTGAGATTGTTTGGGTCTTCATTTTTATTGACTGATTGATTGACGTCATTGATTTGATTGACGTCAATGACTGGTTTTTGAAATTGACTTCTTTCTACATAAGCATATTGTTTACAGGTATCACTACAATACTTTTTAAATGTTCTTGCGGCTTCAAATAATTTTCCGCAATGTTCACAATGTTTTTGCATACTCGTTTTTTTATAGTTCAGGTTTTATTACACAATGAATGGCTTCATCATAGTCGATACATTCTTGTTGTATATCTTCCATCAATTGAACTTGTGTTGCATCTTGACCATTGTAGCTTATCATCAATTGGATAGTGCCTATTTCGCTGCCTACTTTTCCAAGGGTGGCTGTCATGTGATGAGCCTCTAACTGCTCGGCTACTTCTATTAATAAGTCAATGGGTACTTCTACTGTTTTTGTTTTTTGATAATGATTCATGTTCTGTATTTTTTATTTGATTTGAATATAGGTGCTTGATTTTTTTTGCGGTGGCGTAAACTGTTGTTTAAGTTTCTGTTTTATTTTTTCTTGCTGAATTTCTTGTTGTTGACGTTTTATTTCTGCGGCTTGTTTTTCTGTTGCTATTCGTTTTTCTTCTTTTAATTTCTTTTCCTGTTTTCGTTGTTTTAATTCCCATCTTTCTACTCGGTCGCTATCGTCAATTTCTGATTCGTCATTGACGTTTGCGATTTCATTGGAGGATGGACGGCTTGCTAAATAACCGATAGCTCCTCCTGCCAGTAAAGCCAATGCCATTGCTCCCCAATTAAATTTGGAGGCATAGGTATTTGTTTCTGCTGCTTTTTTTTCTTCTGTTTTTTCTGTTGATGTGGTTTGATTTTCCATGTTTGATATACTTGTTTTACGGTTACGTCATTGACGGTTTGAATAATTGTTTGACAAAGGTCTGATGCGGCTTTGACATGCTTCGGCAATTAGGGTCGATTTTCGACGATTCTCCCAAACAAAGCACACTTTGGCACGAATTATCCCTCATTCTTGACAGATTTAAGAATGAGAAAAAGTGGTTTACTGAATAATTTAATCTTAAATTCTTGCTTCATTTTGTTGACGTCAATAATTGACGCAACAAAGCTATGGTGAGCCTTTGACATGGGTTTCCACTTTTACCCGACTTTGCAGTTTTAGGTAGAAGATGGTAGAACATAGTACATCTTTTTCCATCTTTAGGCATCTTTTTCCATTCTTGTCCTTCGATTTTTAATGAATGCAACAAAGATGAAGGGTATAAAAATTCTGCTTAGTAACTTTTAGTAAGAAAGGCTAAACAAAAATTGATTTTTCCTGATTTAGTAGGAAAAGTAAATTAACCACATAGATGTATAATTTACGTAATAAAAATGCACTGTATATAAACTTATTATGCAACCTTTTTTGATTTTTTGTTGACTTCTTATTGAAGGTATTATTGATTTCTTATTGGATTCGAATTGCATTGAATAAGTGTTAAATACGTTGAAGTATTGAGTTCCTATTGGAGATAATTGGAGGAAAAAAGAAAAGCCCTTCATTAAAATGAGGGGCTTTCATCTATTAAACCACTAATAGAATATTTTTTAGCTTATAAAAGCATTTTTTATTTGAATTTGATACAACAAAAGTGAATAAAAAAAAAGAAAGGCGAAATAAGTAGTACAACTTAAAATGATAAGATGAATTTACAAGCGGAAATAATAAAAACAAGGAAGCCACCAGAGAACTCCCATAACTCTGATGGCTTTTGACCCTTGTAAACTCCTATGAAAAATTGAAACAAAAATAATGTATTTTGTATCATCAAAAAATATTTTTTTAACTAAATTAGCTACTTCTATTTTAACATCCTATTTCAAATATTAAACTCTCAAATTATGTTTGCAAATGATAAAATTCATGTAATACTTGCCGATGACCAACCCATCTTTTTAGAAGGATTAAAAAAAGTATTTAACGAAACTGGTTATTTTGATATTTGTGGTATTGCCTTAAATGGTTTTGAGTTAATAGAACTTACTGAAAAGCATAATCCTGAATTAATATTTACTGACCTTAGAATGCCTTATATTAATGGATTTGAAGCCACGAGAAAAATTAAAAAGAAAAATCCTGAAATTAGAATTATAGCCATTTCGTATAGTGAAAAAGATGAAGATATACTTTGTGCTTTAGATGCTGGGGTTGATGGATACATCACTAAAAGCATAAATATTGATGAAATCAATGATTTAATTTATAATTTATGGGATGGGCGAAAATATTTTTCAAATGATGTAAGATTTAATCTTCCAAAGTTAATTAAAAGATGTAATTTTAATCCATACCCTGCACAAATTAATCTTGAATTTTCTGAAATAGAAATTGAAATTATTAAATTGATTTGTCAAGAAAAAACCAATGATGAAATTGCAAACATTATTCATTTAGGCAAAAGAACAGTTGAAGGCAAAAGAGGAAGAATTATAGAAAAAATGAATGTTTCTAATTCAATTGGAATTGCAGTTTATGCCATCAAACATGGTATAGTAAAGGTTTAAGTACTTTTCAAACGCCACATTATCTTTCCTTTATTTAAGAAATTTGTATCAAATATAAAGTTTTCCACATTTGATAAATTGCGTATTTATACGCTTGATTTTAGGTATTTTAATGTATTAGGTTTACAAAATAATTTTATTACACCTAAATCTATTATTTATGAAAAGTAAATTCAAATTTATATTCGTTATTATCAATTTGTGGATATTAACTGTGAAAGGTCAGTCAATTGACTTATTTATTACTCCGTCGTCAGCTGGTAGTAGCACTATTTGTACTCAAAAAGTATTTGATATTAAAGTAAATAGTACTTACTCAAATTCAATTCCGTTTTCAGGAAACTATAATTTTAGTTGTGGTTCAGTTTCAAATATTGGAAGCATATCATTCCCTGCAACTCAACCAGCAGGAACCACCTTAACTGTAGTTGGGGGTAATTTAAATATTGTTTGCACTAGTGTTCCTGCTAACTCAACAAATGTTAGCATTGGACAGTTTTATTTAGATTTAGATTGTCAGTTTTTAAACAGCGGAGTTCCACTTTCATTTATAGATCCAATATCAAATCTTGCCATTCCAGCATCAATCACTGGAAATTATACAAATACTGGAGTATCAAATGTTGTAATTTCTACTCCATTGAATTTCAATGTTGATTACCCAAAACTAACTGAGATTAGTTTAAAATCAATTAGTTTTTTGCCAGGTCATACTTATTATAGAAGATTTGCATATCAAAACACTGGAACTACAGCATTTACTGGGAATTTTACATTTGAGGATTTGATTGGAGGGCTTGATGCTGCAAATTTAGAAATTGACTTTTCAAAGTGCTCCTTAAATATATATGTTATAAACGGACTAAATAGCACTACAACAATTGAAGCAGATTATTTAAATGCATATAGTGGTTTTCCAAATCAAACTTTGACTGCGACGCAGACTAATAATCCTTTAGGTATTAAGTTTAGTACTAGTTCTTTTCCATGTAATGGAACAAATACATTAAATGTAGGTGGGTATATTATTATTGAAGAAAAAATTGAAACTGAAATTTCAAGTACTTTACCATTGCCAACAAATACAATTTGTATTGGCAATGGAAAAATTTACTCAAATTATAAATTTGAATGGGGATGTTCAACTATTTGTAATTGTACTGGTACTCCAAATTGTTTAACAAAATTAACAGGAGTTAAACAGTTAAATCCTGATAAATATAAACCAGATTTAAGTATAGTAAGATTGCTGCCTTATAAAACTAATACTGTTCAAACTATTTATAGTAACCAACCTACCCAGGATATTTTTTGGGATAAATCAGATGTATATAAAATTGGTTCACCTAATTCAAATGAAGTTGAGTGGTTATTTGTTATTACAAATAATAGTTTGAAAAATCTTTATAATTCAACTATTTCTCTTAATAACAGCTCCTTTCCTACAATTAAAGATGCAAGTGTAGCTTTGAAAGATAAAAGAAATTCATACACTTATATCGATGTTAATTCAATTAAAATTAATGATAATACCGTTCTTAAGTACGAAGATGGTTCAACTGCAACTCCAACTTCAACATTTCCAAGTGTAATTCCCTTAATATCATCTTCGGCTTCACCTAATCTTTCATCTGGGTATAGTTTTAATTTCGTTCAAAATCAAATCAGTTCCAATACAAACCTAAAATGTAGTTATGCCTTACTAGAAAATTCTGATTTTTTTAATGGTACAAATACAAATATCCCAAGCTTTATAACATCATTTCCATGTAGTTATATTAAAAAATTAACTATAGATGTAAAAATATTAAAACCTAATGAGTGTATTTACATAAGCTTCAAAACAAAAAGAATGTGTGCCGAAAATGATGAATTTCTTTTTGGTGTACCAAATACTAACAAGGTTAAATTTTCAAATGGAATAGATTTTAATGATTGGTACTTCTCGAGAGAAAAAGGTTGTAATGATGAATGTGGAAACCAAATTAATTTAAATGATTTCGATAAAAGCTCTCCTCAGAATCCAAATTTATATACAATGCCTATTTTAACAACTCCAACTCCAAATACATTAAACCCAGTTTACGATCTGCTTCAAAATCATTTTTCATACAGCTCGAATTGGATAGCTCACGAAAATATTTCAGTAGACGGAGCATATAGCAGATATGGTAATGGTGGACTTTATCTAAATCAAATATTTATTAATAATGCAACTTCTTTTCAACCTTTCAATGGTTGGAGCACGGGTGGGAGTACGTATAATGATATAGACAAACAAGAGTTTGAAATATTGAATACACAATGGGGATGTAACAAAAATCCAAATGCTTCAGATGTATGGAAAGGGTATGAGTTTTTTACTAATAATCCTATTTTAGGAGCTAATATCTACATACCTAATGAAACAGATAACAATGGTGCAGTTGCTCCTATAGATTATGGTGCATTAGTAGTAGAATGGACAATGGATGATGGGATTTTTATAGATAATAGCATTGCAAATGCATATCCAAGAGCAAAAAGTGGTATTAATGTAAATAATACTTCAGATTTACCGACTCTTTTGAACTCAACTACAACTACTTTAATCACACCTTCACCTTCTGATGTAACTTTTAATTATTCGTTTAACCTGCCAACTTCACCACCACCTCAAACTTTTACCACATCCGTAGGAACTAATGTAGTTGCAAAATTTTCTTTCTTGGATATTCTTAATGATATTAAAACGAATAAATCTAAAACTGATATAAAAGATGTAACTGGAAAGGAGATTCAAGAATATATACAAAATTCATCTTTTAAATTTAGGTTAACTGCTACTTGTGGTGGTTCTTCATCACCATATTGCAGGGTACGCACTTACTTCCAACTACCATGCTACTCTTGTAATGCAATAAATCAGTCCTGCTTAATTCCTCTCTCTGAAAAAGGATTTACCTCTACTATATTATGTCCTGGTTGTTTTATACCTGGTATCAATGTTGGAAATGCAACATTAGAAAGAGCGATTGAAAATCCAAATTCATTTGGCTATGTAGATGATGATAATGATGGACTTGCTGATGATATTGGCGGAATACCTAAAACACTGATTAATGTAAGCGGTACATCAGGTGTTCCAAATACATTTAACACAACAAATGTTATTGATATTAATCAAAGTATAACTGGTGATGTATTGAAATGTACAATACCATCAACATTTTGGTCTGGCAGTACTGACGCAAGTACTGGAGCGTTTAGTTATAGTGATATATATACTCACTTTTGTTTTAATTCAGGAACTAAAATTAGTGGCTTAAATAATTTCTTTAATTATTTATATCATGAAATTATTATTCCTCACAGCAATTCTAGTGAAATGGATTTAGAATTTACTGATAAAAATGGTAGTTCAACTCCCAATATTGAATTATGGGTAAAAAGCTCAACAACGAGTGCACCATTTAATTCAACTTTAAATGACATTGCGACAAATTATGGCAATGGAATATTAACAACTGCATCAAATTTTATAAGTACTAAAACCATAGGCACTGAGACATATTATGGATTTAATATTACAGATATTAATGCCTACTCAAGAAATAACACAGATGGTAAATATTCTATAAAGTTCGATGTTAATGATGCTGCTTATCAGGGCACAGTGACGTCCCCAAATAAACCTTGGGGTTTATTGCCTGGTCAAGATTATATTTTAGTTTGTTACTTTAAAGTAAATGGCAATCCGAATGTCCCTGAAGATGAAGAGGTTGAACAAACTACATTTTTACACTCTGATGTAAATTATAGGGTTTATTTAACCAATAATATCACTCCTCATTTCGCCTTTGGGCAACCAAGCTATAATATGGCTGTGGCTGGCTATCAAAGTTGGCTTGGTACAACCCCATCAGGTTCCTCAAGTTCAAATCAAGTAACATATAACAATAATACTATACCAGGCAACACTTCTACAAATAATTTATTAGATGCTTTATATCCAGGCAGTACAATAAATCCAAACGCTGGTGGGTATCTTTACTATTGTCAGGCAAATACATCGTCTCATAATTTTGTTGTTACTTTAAATCGTTTACATACTACTTGGAATAACAGTGAAGGAAGTGCATGTGTAAAATCGAATGAATCGCATATCATAACTAGTCTTGGAATGCTGAAAAATACAAACAGGTATTTTAAAAATGAATTTAGAATACCGCATTTAATTCCATCTAGCCATATAGTTGAATTGGACAATAATTATAGCTTAAATGCAAGTAGTAGCCCAAATACTTTAACTTATTACACCCCATATATAAATCATACTCCAATTGGAGCAGTGTACATAATGGATAATGAATTAAGTGGAAATAAATTTAGGCAATGGCTTTGGTCACCCAATACAACTACAATAACACTTGCAGGTTCAAAGCCAGGTATAAGTACTAATCTTAGCTCGTTGTATCCAGTATTAGAATCTACTACAATTTCATCGTATGACTATTCAAAATTTTATCCGCTTGAAGATGCAACTAATTCAAATAATATAAATCAAAATATAACAATATCTCCAAATAATAGTTTATTCGTTGGTGATGGGAATATGGATTTATTATTAAAATATTATTTCCAACCCAATCCTTCGGCTATCGACTTTTTAAATCCTGGTAGTTTAACCTCTAGAAGTTATGTTAAAATCACAAACCCATTCTCAGGAACTCAAACATCCATTAATAGCACTGCTAATCCAGAACAAGAGATTACATCACCATACTCAGGAACAATTAATTCAAATTTAACTTATTCATGTCTATATAACCCATCACAACCATATTCAATTAGAGCAGTTAATAATTCAATTCCATTTTATTTGGATTGTTCAAACTTAACAAGTGGCTTAAATCCCAATTTTGAAAAATATGACCTTAATGGGTTCATGTTTATTAATACAAATGCCTTAACGGGCATTGATTACAGTTCGGCTACGCTTACAATTAATAACCCAGTTTTTGGATTAAAAATTTATACAGGAACCCAGGTAAATTATGCAGGTAACAATGGAATTTTATTCAATGTTATTTACCCTTCTACTTATGGAAGCTCAGGACTTACACAATGTAGCTTTAATTTTGCTTTGAGTAGTTGTTTGCCATCATTTAATTCAACTCTTAACCTTCCATTTATTATTGGAACAAGAGGATGCGACCCAATTAATAATGTTCCTTCCAGTTCGTTTTTTATTCTAAAATCAATTGGTTATGGTGATTTAGTATATCAAGATTTGGCTGTTAGATTACATGAAGCAAAACTTCAAATGCAAACATTAAGTCAGCCTACTAATTTTAATGTATGTGATTTGATTGATTTTCAATCCAAATTAAAGGTCGTAACTACAAATCAATTCTCTCCTGGTACTGTGCATGATTTAAAGTTTAAAATGAATATTGATAATAACTTATCAATCTCGAATTTAATAATAAACACCCCAACAGGTGTTTATACAATGACTCCATCATATACTTCAGGAGTACTTACTAATTTTACAGTTGCTGGTGGTACAAGTTTTACTTGGGTTGCTAATTTAACACCCATTGTTACAGCTATTGGAGGAGGAACACTTGTTGAATTTAATTTTGATAATGGGCTTTGGGGAACAGACAATCTACTTGATGCAAATGAAAATTTTAGTTTTCAATTAACATGTCAAACTAATTGTAAATATACAGGGACTTCACCTAATATTGAAATTAGCTCTATTACTTATTGTGGTGATAATTCTAACATTGCACTTTCTAACTATAGTAACTTGAATTTTGTCGGTACAGGTTTACTTTGTTTATGCCCAGATTATAAACTTAATGTAATTGTTAATCCTCCTCCATGCTCTAACGGAATGGGAGGAAATATTGTTTGTGATTTACCAACAATTTCCCCAATTACTAATGGCAATTATTATATAGTTAATACAAGTAATTCTAACTTACAGATTGTTCCAGGTTCTTCACAAAATTTTAGTATCAATAATTTATATCCAGGAACATACACAATATATTATAATGATGGAGTTAATGCCAATAGTT
>JBDKJJ010000319.1:0-14413 GCA_039796635.1 Bacteroidota bacterium | reverse complement strand
GAAATCATCTTTTTGTTGTTCACCTCTAAAATTGCCAAACTTCATAAAATCTTTTACCAATCTATCTTCCAATGAATGATAACTCATTACCACTAATCTACCGCCTACATTTAATGACGAAAGAGCTTGTTGCAAAAATTCTTTTAATGCTCCTAATTCATCATTTGTTTCAATTCTTAAAGCTTGAAAAACCTGTGCTAAATATTGATTTTCTTTTCCTCTAACAGCACTACCTATTACTTTGATTAATTGCCCAGTAGTTTCAATTTTTTTTGTGATTCGAGCAGCGATAATTGTTTGTGCTAATGTTTTTGAATTAATCACTTCACCATATTTACTGAATACATTTTGCAAATCCGTTTCAGAATACGTATTAATTATTTTGGCTGCTGTTAAACTTGAAGCCTGATTCATACGCATATCCAATGGGCCATCAAATCGAATACTAAAGCCCCTTTCAGCTACATCAAACTGATGTGATGAAACTCCAAAATCACCCAAAACTCCATCTACAGGATATTGCTCATGAAATTTCACAAACCTTTCTAAATGACGAAAATTTTGTGGTACAAAAATCAATCGGTCATCATCAGGTATATTTTTTTGTGCATCTTCATCCTGATCAAATGCTATCAAAGAACCTTTATCGCTTAATTTATTTAAAATGGCTTTTGAATGTCCGCCACCACCAAATGTTACATCAACATATTTTCCATCAGGATTTATATTCAATCCATCTAAACACTCCCTCAACATTACTGGATTGTGATACATCCGCTATTAAATTTGAAAATCAATTGAACCCAATGTTTCATTAATAATTGCATCGCTTTCTTCTGGATTAGTTTCTGAAACTTTTTTGCGATACTCTTTCTTATCCCACAATTCAAACATTTTACCCATACCATTCAGCACTAATTCCTTTTTTATTCCCTTCTCTTCACATAAATTTTTGGGTAATAACAATCTTCCGCCTGCATCTAAACTTGTAGTAAACAATCCACTTGTAAATAATCGAACCGCAGCTCTGTTTTTTGAATTTTGTAAATTGAGCATACTCAATTTTTGTTTAATAATTGCCCATTCGTGTTCAGGATACATATTCAAACAATTATCAGTACCTCTAACAATCACAAAATTTTCATTGGCACAAGCAGGCAATTGCTTCTTTAATGCAGCAGGAATAAGAATTCTGCTCTTATCATCAAGCATACATTCAAACTCTTGATGTATTTCAGTTGGTTGATATATTGATTCCTTTTTTGCCATTAGCTTGCACAAATTTGCACTTGCCTCCACATTTTTGCAAATAAAATCCACAAAAAATTTATCCACACAATTTTATTCTGTATTGTAGGCACTTTCAGGGTGTGCAAAAAAGTGGAGGCGGTGTGGGAAATTGTGTTTTTAGTTGTAATACAAAAAACAAGTGCAGGGCAAACAAAAAAGGCTAATGCAATTTTGTTGCATTAGCCTTTTCTCAATAATTGAAACAAAATTATTTTTCTTTATTGTATTCTTCGTTCATTCCTTTTATAATTTCTTTTGTGATATCCAATTCAGTTTGAGCATACAAAATGCCGCCTCCACGTTGAAACCCAAGTATATAATCATAATTTCTTTCCTTGTTATATTGCTTCAAGTAATCATGAATTTTGTTCGTTAAATCATCCGTCATTTTTTGCATTTTTTTGCTAAACTCATCTGATAGCATTTCTTTTTTTTGCATTAAATCTTGTTGTTTTTTTTGTAAATTTTCTTGGGCAAATTGCAATTGCATGGCATTCATGGTTGACGCCTTGGCTTGAGCATCTTCCAACTCACGTTGTAGTGCTTGTGCGTGACCATTTAACAAATTTGAATTTTTTTCTTCTTCATCTTCCAATTCTTTTTTTGACTTTATGTAAAAATCGTAATGCTCCAAAAGTGAATCCGTATTTACATAGGCAATTTTCATATTCCCACTTATTTTAGCAGCTTTCCCTACTGATGACGATGGTGATTTAAAATGCAGGTAAAACAAAACGGCTACAGCCACTACCAATACAGCATTTATTACTAACGAGATGTTTTTCATTTATTTATTTTATTTTTTTATTGTAATTCAATATTTGCCTTTTCAAAATCTTCTGGAATACCTATATCAATGAAATAAGTATCGCTCACAAAGCTATGAAACTGCAAAAAATTATAGTGCGTTTCTATGAAATCTTTTTCAAAACTAAATTTATTTGGAAATTTAAAATCGGTTAGAATATTTTTATTCATCAAATAAATTCCGCCATTAATCAATCCTTCAGCCATTGGTTGTTTTTCTTTGAAGCCTATAATATTTTTATTTTCATCAACTTCAACAATGCCATATCTTTCAAAATTTTTCATTGGTTTTAAAGCCATTGTTAAATCTGATTTAAAAGTTTCGTGTTGATTACTCATTGTAGCAAAATCAATATCGTAAAAAGTATCTGCATTCATCACAAATGCACTTTGTTGATTCATTAATTTAGAAGCTTGATAGATACCACCACCTGTACCCAATGGTTCATTCTCAATAGCAAAAACCATTTCAAATTCATCATCCCATTCCCATAAATATTCTTCAATCATTTCATGTTTGTAACCAACTGAAAAAATTAATCGTTCAATTTTGTTTTGTTTTAATTGCTTCAATAGGTAATATAAAAAAGGCTTTCCAGCTACTGGTGCTAAGGGTTTAGGAAGATTTTTAATCATCGTTTTTAATCTTGTACCTAATCCGCCTGCTAAAATTATTGCTTCTGTTGTCATATATAATTTATTTTTTACCGAATTAATTTTCTAACAAAGCTAATTTTCTTTTATAATCATATTGTAAATCTTCATGAATTGCTACCATTTCTTTTTTTATTTTTTTGATTTGTGAATCATACAAATTTTTGAGTGCAGTACTTTTTTCATATTCAATTCCTAATGCTTTAAATTTAATGCAATAATGAATTAAAAGCTCAATTGATGTTGTAGTTTCATCTGAATATCGAATGTATTTATTGATGTTTCTTAATATTTTTCTTAAACTTTTTTTAGCCCAATATAAATTTGCCTTATTGATTTCATCGAAAAGCAAATCCATCTCAACTTTAATATCCTTTAAATAATTTTCCTCACTTTTTGAATCAAATAAAATATAGGTTAACAGTTCTTTGTTTTCTTTTTTAAATCGCCCTAACCGCAAACATAAATTCACTAATTCATCATGATTTTGGATGGATAACTCTTTTTTCAAATCATTAAGTGTAGCAGCTTTCATGTAGTTTGTTAAAATAAAATAAATTAACTGTTATAAATTTAAAGTGGTATGTTAGTTGAGGCAATGTATTTTGCAAAATAAATAAAACAAAATTTAAAGCTCATGAAAACATTATTAATAACTTTCTTTACTTCGTTAGTAATTTCAAATAGCACTTATTCAAATGTAAGTAGTGATAGCGTTAATCTTTCTGATTACAAATATCGAGTTGCAAACTATAAAGGATTAAACATTGAAATGGATTTAAAAAATAAGACTTCAAATAATTTTTATTCTAATGAAAAATACAATTTATACTCAGGAAATTTCGATGCAAAACTAAATGCTTTCATTTTTAAAAGTACGGCAAATTATTTTGGTGCAACAAGCGTAAACATCAACGCCTTACCATCTTTTTCATTTAGCAATAATTCATCTAACGGAAATTATTTCGATAAAAAGAAATCACAATCTGTGATTAATTATAATTCAATTTTTACCAATAATAAATTTTACAAATCGAATAATTACATCTTAGTAAATAGCATTTCAACATTCAATTATATATCAAATTTTAATTCAAATAAACAAAATTATTCTGGTGCTAATTCTAATTATCAATCAAAAAATAATTCAATTCAACTGGTTGAAAACCTCGAATTAGGTATTGGTAAAGGAAGATTAGAATTAGTTACAGATGCCGCTACAACATTGTTCATTTTAAAAGATTTGAATAAAACAGAATCTAAAAATGACATTTCAAAAGAGAAAGTCTTTGCACTCACAAAAGCTATTACAAGATTGAATAATACACGAAAATTTGATGCTAGAATGCGTAGAATTTACATGCTAAAACAATTAGATTCAACTTTAAACAGTTTACAACTTTCCAATAAATCTAGCATTGAAAATTTCACCATTATTAATGATAATTTATATTATGCTAATCAATTTCAAAGATATTCGGGAACGATAAAAGGTATTAGTTTATTGAATGGATATAATTTTCAAAACTCGAATTACAATTCAAAATATTCACCCATAAATGCTTTGTATGATACTTCGTTTCATTCAAAATATTTCAGTTCAAATGTGGGGGTAAAATTATATTTAGAATCACATAAGGCAATAAATTTATACTGGCAACGTGAAATTAATGCTAGTGTAGAATTTAATTTAAATCACACCAAAAATAAAAATATATATCAAGCACAAACTTACATTTCAAATACACCAAAAAATTATTCTACTATTTATTTTCGATTTTATTATTCTAAATCATACATCCCGAATACAAGAACAAATATTACGGCTTATGCAAATCTCAATTCAATGGTTCAAAAAAATACAAAATCAAATTTTGTTTATTACCCACAAATTGGTTTGGGTTTACGTATGAATTATTGGATTGCACCACGATTACAAACAACATTAAATGTTGAAGTTTATCAGAGTTTTTATTCAACTAATTTCAAAAATATTCAAACCCATTTTAATAGTAATTTGAATGGTGGATTGATGTATTATTTTTATTAATCGAACAAGCCCAATTGCATCATTTTTTTAAAAAGAGATACTTTTTCAGATTTTTTAGTTTCAGAATCAATGTCAGTTTTTATATGATAAACATTTGATGGTTGAAACCTTGATGCTACAATAACTTCAACTCCATTTGCATACTTAGTAAAAGTTTTCTCAGCAATTTCAGGACTATTATTTTCTTTTGATAAATGTGATAAGATAATGTGCGACATCTTTTCATGCCGATGAGTTTTAAATAATTCAACGGCTTGCTTATTTGATAAATGCCCTTCACCGCTACGAATTCTTTTTTTAAGTATTGGAGGATATTTCCCATTTTCAAGCATGGCCTCATCATAATTTGATTCTAAAAAAGCAGCATTGCATTGTTTAAAATAGTGAATTAAATTTTCACACACAATACCAATATCAGTAAATACACCAACTGTAACGCCTTTGCCACTTACAATAAAACTATGAGGATCAATTGCATCATGTTTTTTATCGAATCCAACAATGGTTAAATCACCAATATTTATAGGTTGATGAGCTTGAAACTCTTTTGATAAATGTTTGATTAATCTTATTCCATGACGAGCTGTTTTGTTGGTGATATAAACTGGTAATGAATATTTGTTTGCTAATACTGAAACCCCACGAATATGGTCAGCATGCTCATGTGTAATAAAAATTGCTTTTACATTTTTTATTGAAAGATTCAATTGTTTCAGCCGCTGTTCAACTTCTTTACAAGTAATACCAACATCAACCAATATGGCTTCATTGGCATTGCCTACATAATAGCAATTACCATTGCTTCCTGAATTAATTGATGCGATAAATAAAGACATAAGACAAAGAAAACGAAAAATGAAACCTAAACTTAAATATTCATTTTTATTATTCTAACAAAGTATTGTTCATCCCTATCAAAAAAGCCTCATCAGATTTTTGATGAGGCTATAGTTATATTTTTACTTTAATTTTGTTTCAGCTACTTGAATGATTTCATGACTTCCAATATTTTCCTTAAATACAAATGCAATAATTTTCATATTACTAACATTCCATTTGGTTTCATCAATTACTTTAGTTCTGAATTGATATAGTTTAACATTACCACTTGATTTATTACCAGCAATTTTAATTACTGATGAATGTACCAAGCCTCTAAAAATATTATTATGAATATAATCTGATTTGGTTGAACCATTTTGTAATAATTGAGATGCGATAATATTATTTTCCACTAAGTACAAGCTCAATCCTAAAGTATCAGTATTATTGCTTGTGAAATGCACTTTTAATGCAATAGAATCTTGCTTTATTGCATCATCCCAAATGCTTAATAACTCTAAATTAATTGTTGAAGATTTTGCCATTTCTTGATTTACATAGGTAACCCAGCTGCTTGGGGTTGATTGAGTATAAGCGCCACTAAACATTACCCTATCAAATCGGGCTGCAGGTATTCCTGTTGTTGAAACTCCATCTAAATCTTTACTTATAAGTGTTCCGCTTTCTGTTCTAAAATCAAAGGGGGCTATTGGTAAAGATTGAGGGAAAGTATTGTCAATAAAATGAATAGTAGTAGCGGAAACTCTATTGTTTGAGGCTAGAATTTGTTCAATAGCATCATGTCCGTTTGGGCAATTACTGCAACTTTGACCAGAAAATTCTTCAATTAAAATTCTTTTTGAATCAGCTGTAGGTATAGTAGTTTCGGTATAAGATGAGTCACTAATTAAACCACTCTTTTTAGTACCAATAGGGTTAGTTGAATCAGGTGTTAAATTAATTGGTGGCCCAACTTCAGTGCATGCTAAAATGCAAACAGAGCTTAATAATATGATTATTGGAAAATAGAAATTATGCTTCATGATAAAAATATATTATTGTATGATTTAAAAAACTGTTGAAACTCCAATTTTTACTCCACTAAAAGCAGGTTCAAGTCTGCAAACACCACCAGTGCAAACTACGCCTGCAACTTGTTTAACATAAGCAATTGTGAATCGAGTGGAGTGTTCAGTATAGCTAGCAAAAAAATTATAATAATGTGCTTGATTATGTTTAACCTCATCACTTGGCTCAGTATTATACATATCGCTTATTGCAAATGAGTAATGAGGAGCAAAGTTAAATTCTATTAATGCATAAGCCCACGAACCATAATCACGTTTTGTATGTAAATATTGTAATTCAGTTCTGATAGATTTTTTTTCTGAAAGCTTATAAGTAACTTCTGTAAATGGTGTGATGGTATGTACAATTCCGGGCCTATCTGGATGGCCCTGATAAATTGCTAAATTAAAATCAAGTAATTGCAATCCAAATTCCAAAGTTGTATTTTTAATTTTTTTAATTTCCACATCTCCATTAATTTCCTGAAATAAATATCCGCCATGCCCATTGTCAATGTGAGAATAATTTCCGTTTATTCGGTATCCTTTTTTAGGAGACCAAAAAAAATCAGTTTGAAATGCCTGTTCACCTAGTTCCTGAGTAGCGGCATTATATCGAGCCAATAATCTTAATGAATTTTGCTTAGCTAAAGGTGGCTGAAAACTTACCATACCTTTTAAAAATACTTCTTGTGAATAAGGTGATATCCTTAATTTAAAAAAATCAGTATGCTTGTACTGTACTGTAATTCCAAATCCTTTAGTTGAATAATTTAAAGTACTGAAAATAACCGAGCCTGCTTTATTAATTACTTTTGCATTCGTATCTCTGATGGCTTCTGAGGTTTTGCCTGCATACTCAGCATACCAAGTAAAATTTTTCCAATTTGTAGTGTTATAAACCGAGTATGCATAAGTATTGTTTTTAGGAATAAATCTTTTTGATAATTCCATTCCATTTATTTCATCAACTAATTTATTGAATCCATCATCATCTAAGGTTCTATTCACAATTGAAACGCCTGGTGTAATTTGTATTTTTTCTTTTATATCAAAAAAAGATTCAGCATTGATGCCTTTTATTATTGGGTCGTAGGTGCTAAATAAATCTTTTTGTTTTCCTGTAAATGCCTTTAAATAAACTTTATCGTTCAGCATTTTATATTTTAGTTGCAATCCGTAAATAGCATTGTCAATTCCTAATCCTCTATCTTCATAGCTTCTAAATACAATACCGCTTCCAAATTGGTCATAAATATATCCAGCGGTTATTGTTAATTTATTTAGTTCTTTGCTTACACTCCACATCCCAATACCTTGGGCGCTATACGGTGATGTTGGTTTATGAAGATTTGAATTATTAAAAAAATCAAATCTAGTTTGAAGGGTGAAGCCTGAATTATTGTATTGTAAATTTAACCATCCTTCGCCTCCTGTTAGTTTTCTATCATACAATGGATTTCCACTAGCGCCAATAGTTGTATCGCGTTGATAGAAATTTTGATTTACTTGTAAAGCACCACTTAATTTCCCTTTATCATCTGAAAAAGATTTTGAGCAGAAGCTTATAAGGCTAATTAAAATCAAGAAAACTGTTTTTTTCAATTTCATTTTATTTATGTTTTGATACTGAATAGAAAACAAATTACAATGTTGTTTCAATTTGAATCAACACTTTTGAAATTCGCATTCTTTCTAAATTTTGAATCGTAAATTTATATTTTTTAAAGGAGATAGCTTCATTTACTCGTGGTATTTTACCAAATAATTCAAGCATCAATCCTGCTACTGTATCACTTTCGCCTTTCACTTCATCAAAGTAATCAGCATTTAAATTCATTATTCTGCAAAAATCATTCAGCATAATTTTCCCTTCAAAAACATAAGTTGTTTCATTTAATTTTTGATAATTAAATTCCTCTCCTTCATCAAATTCATCCTTAATATCGCCAATTATTTCTTCCATGATATCTTCAAGAGTAACCAACCCAACTGTGCCACCATATTCATCAACCACTATTGCCAAATGAATTCTTAATGCTTTAAACTCTTTTAGTAAGTCGTCAATTTTTTTGTGTTCAGGTACAAAAAAAGGAGGACGAATTAGTTCATGCCAATTAAAATTATCAGGCTCATTAATGTGTTTTAATAAATCCTTTGTAAATAATATCCCTTTCACTGAATCAATATCTTCTTGATAAATCGGAATTCGTGAATAACCAACTTCATTCACAAAATGCATTAATTCCTTAAAGTTAATAGTATAATCACCAGCAACAATATCAGGTCGGGCTTTCATTATTTGTTTTACTGAAATGGTTCCGAACTTTGCTATACCTTTTAAAATATTCATTTCTTGTTTGGTTGTTTTGTCTTGCAAAGCCAAATCAATAGCATGATTTATTTCATCAGTGTTTACTTCTGATTGTTTTTTGCTCAATAATTTTTGCTCAATGATATTAGTAAATGAAATTAAAAGAAAACTTAGTGGTGAAACAATTCTTGATAACAACCTAAGTGGTACATACATTAATAGGCTAACTCGAATATTGTTTTGTGAAGCATAAACTTTTGGTAGAACTTCGCCAAACAGCACTAATACAAATGTTACAGCAACAATTTCAATCAAAAATACTTGCCATTCTTTAAAATGAAAAGGTTCAATAATGGCATAAGTTAATATTGCAATACCAATATTTACAAAGCTATTTCCAACTAAAATTGTGGCTAAAAGTTTTCGGGGTTGCTCTAAAATGATAATGATTTGTTGAGCACTATTTTTATATTTTTTTCTGAGTAATGTAAGTTCTTTGGTAGTTAATGAAAAAAAAGCAACTTCAGATCCAGCCAACATTGCACTACACAATAACAAGAAAAAAATTATCACTAAGTAAACAACAATGGCTGATTGTTCTTGTGTTGTAATTGTATTAATTAATAATCGAGAAACTTGCATTAATAATCCCGATGGAGGCTGTGTATCCAAAGCTAATTGGTTTAATTAAAAAAAAGAGAGTTGAAAAATTTCAAATTTTCCAACTCTCAAATGTAAAAATATTTCTCGAATTATTAAAATGGTAAATCATCTGGTGGTGCATCAACACCGCTAAAACTTTCATTATTAGCTACTTGCGGCGCAGCTGAATAACTTTGGTTATTTGAATTACTATTTGATGATTCTTTTCCACCTAACATATTCATATTATCAGCAACGATTTCAGTGATATATTTTTTTTGACCACTTTGAGCATCATCCCAACTTCTGCTTTTAATTTTTCCTTCTAAATAAACTGGCGTTCCTTTTCTTAAAAATTTTGAAGCAATATCAGCCAATGAACCCCACATAACAATATTATGCCATTCAGTTTGCTCTTGTTTTTGACCGCTTTTATCTTTAAATGTTTCAGTAGTTGCTAATGTGAATTTGCATTTCATATTACCACCTTCAAATGTTTGCACTTCAGGATCTTTACCTAAATGACCGATTAAAATTACTTTGTTTACGCCTCTCATAAATTATATATTTTATTTGTTTAATTAAATTCTGACCATAAAATTAATAAAATATTGATTCAATTAAAAACATTTACAAATAAAAAAGCCTGAAACTAATTTCTTAATTCCAGACTTTTTTGCATCAATTTTATTACAATTATTTTTTAGCTAATTCACCCTTCAACCAATCAATCACCTTCACTTCAGTGCAATCAAAATTTCTTAACACTGATAATTCCCAACTTATCCAATCACCTAAATGAATTAAATAAAGGGCTCTTTCCAAATATGAATTTCCCTTGCTCCAAATTTCAATTACATTTGAAGTGTACTGTTTAAAAATTTTTTTATTCAATTCAATTCTGGTTTGCGACCTTGCAAAATCTTCTTTATTTCTGAAAATAACTACCACAAGTTTTTCATCTTTTGTGCGCCAACCCACCAACTCGTTGTGATTCATTTCAGGAATAATATGATGCCAACAAAGTTGCTTACCATTTTCATTTACTTGCTGACGAAACCTTACAGCAACCGATTCCATTCCGTTTACTGCATAAATTATTGGCATTTTATCGAACAATTTATTTGCAATTGTTGATGCAGATTTTTGAATACTTTTTGATTCTTTCTTCAATAAATTAATTGCTGAAGCCAAATCAGCTTCAAATGTGTTTTTAATCAATTTAAAATTTTTCAAAACATACAATTGCTGAATGAATGAATAACCCAAACATGCCCTTGGCGGCATTCCACCAGGGATAACAATGATATCAAGTTTTTTCTTTTTTGCAATTTCCTCTAATTTTCCGCCGCTTGTAATACATACTACTTTAGCTTTTTTCTTCAAAGCAATCTCAACGCTGTTTAATGTCTCTTCTGTATTTCCGCTATATGATGAAGCAATGAATAAAGTTTTATCATTAATAAAATTCGGAATAACATAATCTTTTAAAACTATGAAAGGTAATTTCAATTCACCTGCCACATATTCTCTTACCAAATCAGCTCCAATTCCACTTCCGCCTAATCCACTCACTACAACATTTTCAAATTTTGTAGTTGATTTTGTTGCTTTAAATTTTTTACCAATTTCTAAAGCAGTTGATAATTGTAACGAGAAATTCTCAATAAGTTGTTTCATTAAAATACAATTTTGATTTTTACAAATGTAGTATGCTAAAATTTATTTCAGAAACCTAATTTCATTAAATTGATGTTGAAAATAAAGTTTGTTATACACCAGTTGATGTATTTTGATAACTTAATTTTCAATAGCTTTGCAATCAATCATATCAAGTAATGAAAAAAAATCTATTTAATTTTTCTGTTCTACTCATTATTCTATCCTTTTTATTTTCATGTAATTCAGGAAATATAAATAGTGGTGAAAGCAAGTATCAATCAGTGATTGATTCATTTGGAAAAATTGATAAATCAATTGCCAATGTATCATTGCAAATAAATAACAAACCGAATGATGCCGATTTGTACTTTTCAAGAGGCACTTTATTTTACCAAATGCATCAACTTACTTTAGCAGCATCAGATGTACATAAAGCCATTGAATTAGATTCATCAAAAACAAATTATTATTTAACGTTTGCTGACATCAATATTGATGCTCGATTCATAAAATTAGCCTTACAATATCTACAAAAAGCCAAAAAACTTGACCCCAATAATCGTGAGTTATTATTCAAAATAGCTAAAACATATTTATACCTAAAAGAGTATGATGAAGTAGTAAACACTACAAACGAAATTTTAGCAGTTGATCAAACCAATTCAGATGCATTCTTTTTGCAAGGCTTAGTATGGAAAGAAAAATTAGATACTTTAAAGGCAATTGCTTTATTTAAAATATCGGCTGATAATAATCCTGATAATTATAATGCTTTTATGCAATTGGGTTTATTAAATACTTTTCGGAACAAACAACTTGCTGAAAAATATTTGCAAAATGCTATCAGAATTGATAGTAGCAAATATGAAGGAAATTACGCATTAGCAATGCTTTATCAGGTAAATGGTGATTATAAAAAAACTATAACTTGTTATAAAAAAATGATTATCAAGTCGCCACAAGAAATTCAACCTATTTACAATTTAGGTTGCGTTTATTATGATATGGATTCATTACAAAAAGCTTTTAACAGTTTTAATTTAGCTATCACAGTATCATCCAAAAGTGCCGATGCATTTTATATGAGAGGTTTATGTTGGGAAAAACGAAAAAACAAAATTCAAGCAATAAAAGATTATGAAACTGCTTTAAGATTAAGAAGCGATTTCAGAGAAGCACTTGAAGCTTTAAGTAAATTAAAGTCAGCGTAATTTTTATTTTTACATAACAGCTCAGTAATTCATTAATTAGAGTTGATAGAATGTAAAATCATTAGCTATCTATTTTTACAATGCTAATGAATATCCAAAGCAAATTAATAATGGTAAATCTTGCATCAAAACCATATATATAATTCAAACAAATAATACCTGCAACGATGATTGCAAAGCGTTTATGACGGGCAAGATAGTCAGTGATTTTCTTCATAGTTTATCCGAATATATTTTGTTTAAGATTGTTTAGTTTCTATCTCTTTAATAAAATTCAAAACAGCATCTTTTATTTTATTTCGTACTTCACGAGTTATCGCTAATTTTTCTTCCTGTGTTCCAGTTAAAGCTGATGGGTCAGTAAAATTCCAATTTATTTTTTTGTTTATTCCTGGGAAAATGGGGCATTTGTCTGAATTGCCAGCATCACAAACAGTAATAACATAATTATATTTTCGTCCTTCATTAAAGAAATCGAACACATCATTGGTTTCATTTTTTGAAATATCAATACCAGCTTCCATCATCACTTCAATTGCCAATGGATTTAATTTGCCAGCTTCTAAACCAGCACTTTCAACATGAAATTTATCACCGCCATAATATTTTAAATACGCTTCAGCCATTTGACTTCGTGCTGAGTTATGGATACAAAGGAATAATACTCTGGTTGTCATATGAAAATATGGTTAAGAAATTTTTCTCTTAAAACTACAATACAGAAAATTTTGAACAGTGTTAAATGGTGTAATATGATTTTCTTCAAAACATTTTATTTTCTCAAAACCATCTTTTATTTCATGGTATAAAGTTTCTTCAGAATATTGATGAATCGAAAGTCCACTGCATTTGGTTGGACCTGATTCACTAAAAGTTCCGATGGTGATAGTTCCATCATTATGTATAAAATTTCTAGCTGTAGAAATATATTGAGTAATCTGCGCTTCTGTAGTTAAAAAATGAAATGCAGCTCTGTCATGCCAAAAATCAAATTTACAAGTCGGTTTAAAATCTAATACATCGTTTACAATCCAATTTACTTTTTGTGCTTTTTCGCCTAGCCGTTGCTTTGCTCTTTGCAAAGCAAATTCACTAATATCTAAAACCGAAATATTAGTATAACCCTCTTCTAAAAGATAATCTACAAGGTTACTATCACCACCACCAATATCAATAATAGCAGCATTTTTAGAGAGTTGAGCATCAGAGATAAACTGTAATGAAATTTGTGGAATTTTTTGTGTCCAACTTACCTCATTAGGTTGTTTAGTGCTGTAAATTGTTTCCCAATGTTTTTTTTGAATATTCATTTAACAACAGTTTTGATTTTGAGATTTTGTTTTATTGAAGAATTCAGTAAAAATTTTTTCAAACTTTTCAAATGTTTTCCAATTGATGCAATAGCAAGATTTAGTGCCATCAATTTCACCTTTTATTAATTCGGCTTTTAAAAGTTCTTTTAAATGTTGTGATACTGTAGATTGGGCAAGTGGCAATACTTCAACAATTTCACCACAAATACAGCCATTGCGTTTTGCAATTTCTTTTAGTATAGCTACTCGAGCAGGATGGCTAATTGCTTTTGCAAATGAAGCCAAATCATTTTCCTTTTTTGTAAATTCTACTTTTTTGGGATAAGCCATTTTTTTATTGTATATCGCAAATATACGATTAAATAAAAATTATGCAACTTGAATTTATAACTCAATTAATATATAACGGTAATCTTCTTCAGGTAAAACAATTTTAACAACTTCCATTATTCTAATAAATTTTGATGACTCAAATATATGTTTACAACCATTCAGCATACTTATATTTTCTTGTAAACTTTGCACTTCCATTATATATTTCATCCAAATTAATAAAGTTTCAAAATTCATTTTCATTACCA
>JBDKJJ010000318.1:0-3038 GCA_039796635.1 Bacteroidota bacterium | reverse complement strand
TTGTAAATTATGATAGCGAACATGACCTTCCCCTAAACTATTATTCAGATGGTTTTAGAAATTTATTGTATTTATTTATTGATTTGGTTTGGAGGGCATCTCAGCTTAATCCTTGGTTGACTTTAGAACAAATAAAAAATGAAGTCAGTGGTGTTGTAACTATTGATGAAATTGATTTGCATCTACATCCAAAATGGCAAGCCAAAGCAATTGGGTTGCTTCAACATTTTTTTCCGAAGGTTCAATTTTTTATAACTACACATAGCCCAACAGTAGTAGGAAATTTTGAAAATGGAACTTTGTATTTAATTGATAATAATGAAATAAAACCAGTTGAAGAAAAATATTTTGGGAAAAGCATTAACATGGTTTTGAGAGATATACTTAATGCCAATGAACGACATGTGCCAACTCAAAAAAAATTGGATGAATTAATGAGATTAATCGATGATAACAAACAAGACGAATATTCTCCACTTTTAGAAGAATTAAAAACTTTGCTTGGTGAAGATGATTTAGAAATCATGAAAGCAAACACATTAATTGAATGGAATAACTCTTCAAAGGATTAATATGCAATTTATTCAAAAACAAAATTCACAACCCGTCGATTGGGATACATGGTTTACAACAGCCACAGGAAGAAGAAGTTATGATTATGGTGCTGACAATGATAGCTTAACACAACTTTCGAATGCTAGAAATTTTTTAGTAAACGAGCAAAGTGGGCTTTGTGCCTATTGCCAGAGAAAGATTACTTTAGAATCTTCAACTATTGAACATGTAATTCCAAAAGAGTTTAACAAAGATCTTTCTACTGATTATCACAACTTAGTTGCAGTTTGTATTCCAAAAGGTAAAGATGAAAATGGAAAATATCATTGTGATAAATCAAAGCTCAGTCAGAAAATTTTGCCTATAATTTTTTTTAGTGATGCTTTAGTAACTCAACAAAGCAATAGCATATATTTTATGTGTTATCCAGATGGTTCTGTTATTGCAAAAAGCAACAATGATATTAATCTGAAAAAACAAGTTGAAGCTTTTATTGAGATTCTTAATTTGAATCATAAAGATTTAATTAAAAAGCGAAAAGATGCATGGGTTGCACTAACAGATATTTATCAAGCCGTTCCTCAATACCAAAGAGAAAAATTTTGGAAAAATCAATTTGAAAATATTCTTATCAATCAGTCAAAGGAATATCGCCAGTTTCTATTAATCTATTTGGGAAGTAAAAAAATTGGAATAAATTAGTTACCAGTAGACGGCAAGCTATTTTAGTTATCGCCAAGCAGCCGCAGAGCTTTTGTGGGTAAGGGGGCTTGGTGATTACTTGGTTTAAAAAAAGTGTATGTTTTTGAATGAAGTATTTGAAACAAGAAGAACCGAAGTTTCAGTTCAATAAATAACAACATCTCAAAATTCCGCAAGTTTAAGTTTGCATCATTGGTTTGTGTGTGAGGCACTTGAGCTAATTATTTTCTTTAGATTTTTAATCGTAAATATCTTTTCTATGCCCAGCACTTACAATTACGATGGTAAGAATTTCATCTTTTATGAAATAAATAATTCGGTAGTCGCCTTGCCTAATTCTATAACCTGGTCGATTAATTAATTTTTTTGAACCACTTGGTCGGGGATTGTTTGCCAACGCAGCAATAGCATCTATTATTTTTTTTTACTCGTTATTAGGAATATTTTTTAGTTGCTAATAAACTGCCTTATCAAAAAATATTTTATACATCTTTCGAACGAATTTTTTTCAAATCCTTTAATGCTTGGTCGAATGAAACTAATTCAATTTTTTTACTTGTGGCTTTATTAAATGCTTTAATGGCTTTTATTTCATCCAAATCATCTAAATATTTTCCGTAATCATTGATGGATAAAATAGCAGCTACTTTTTTACCAGCATCATTTGTAATAAATTGTGTTTGCATAAAATTTTGTTTGTACAAAACAAAATAGAATTTAAGATTAGTGAAAACTTTAAATCTTGATTTTTCTTCCGAAACCTTTTGTGTCCTCGTTAACTTTCATTACCCTTTCATTTCAACAAACACAAAACCATTTTGAGCGGCTTGTTTTCGGATGGCTTTAATTATTGAATTTCCTAAAGTGTTAGTTGATGGATTTTTTTGATGTTGCTGAATATATTGTTGTCGTTGAACTGCCAACTTATTTACTTTTAAAGTATAACAATCACGTTCTTTTGATTTTTGTTGAATGATGATTTTCTTTTCTTCTAATTTTTTTCCTTTTAATTCAACAGGCAATTCATCTTCATTGGCTTTTGCAATAAACCCTTCATCTGTTTTTGAAGCGTCAACCACATCCCATTTTTCATTTTTATAAACCGCATTTGATTTCGAAATTGAACGACTAATTTTTGCCGAACCACTCATACTTTCAGCATTAGCATCTTGTTGTATTTGGTTCATTTTGTAAGCTTCGCCAGCCGCACCATAACTCATATAAGTAGTGTTGATACTATCATTTAGTTTATTAATAGTGGCATCATAAGGCGTAGCAATTTCAATATATTTTTCATTTTGGTTGATAAAAAAATATTCGCCATGTGTTAATACGGCTCCATCTTTCCAACTTTGATTGATGCCTGTTATTGCATCACCACAATGAATTGTATTCACAAAAATCTTTTTATTTAATGCTCTTGAACATGAAGTTTTATAACTAATTCCGCCTTGCGTAAAAGGCTCATTGCCTGCAATAAAAATCACACGATATACTGAATCTAAATTGTTCCATTTTAATTCATCTAAACTGCTGTTAATTGCCCATCCGCAATATTCCTCACCACCATCAGTTTGTAAACCAAACAATACTTTTGAAATTGTATCTAAGTCAGATGTATAATTCAGCAACTGTTTTACAAACCCTTTATCAGCATTGTTGTTGGTTCTGCCGTATTCATATAAAGCAATTTGCAAATTAGCAGTTTGACCATTTTTGGTAGCCAATGAAACTTGATTCACAATATTCCAAAGTTCAGCTTTTGCCTGACCAATTAGCCC
>JBDKJJ010000317.1:0-3323 GCA_039796635.1 Bacteroidota bacterium | reverse complement strand
TGAAGAAAATGCAAAACTTACTCAACCAAATGGTGAAGTAGTTTTGCAAATTTCATCTAATGGTTCATCAAATGCTGATTTTAATTTAACTTACATGACGCCAAATGCTGGTTGGACGCCTATTTACGATTTACGTTGTGAAAATATTCAATCAAAAATTAAATTATTTTATAAAGCACAAGTATGGCAAAATACTGGCTTAACTTGGGATGATGTGAAGTTAACCATTAGCACTGGCAACCCAAATGAAAGTGGTACAAGCCCTGTAATGCAGCCTTGGTATTTGCAATTTGGTGCTGTATATACTCAACAAAGATATAAAGCTGCAAGACCTTCATCAACACCAACACAAGCTATTACACAAGCACCTACTATGAATACGTATAGTTTGAATAGCACTATAAGTGGCACTAGTGCAGCTGCTTATCAATGGGATGCAGGTGCACCTGAGCAACAAGGTTCATTGGCGCAATATACTACAGTTACTGAATCGCAGCTCAATGCAACTTTTGACATTGACTTAAAATATGATATTCCGGCGGATGGAAAAGTGCATTTGGTGAGTATGGTTGATTATGAATTACCAGCCACTTATCAATATTATGCAGTGCCGAAGTTGGATAAAGATGCTTTTTTATTAGCCAGAATTACGGATTGGGAAAAGTTAAATTTATTACCAGCCAATGCGAATATATTTTTTGAAGGAACTTATGTAGGGCAAAGTTATGTAGATACTCGAAATACCCGTGACACATTAAGTTTCAGCTTGGGTAGAGATAAAAAAATAATCATCAAACGCATGAAAGTAAAAGATTATTCTTCCTCAAAATTAATTGGAACAAATAGATTAGAAGAATTCACTTATGACATTACTATTCGGAATACAAAAAAAGATGCCATTCAATTAATTGTGTTAGACCAATATCCAATTACAACTGATAAGGAAATTGAAATTGAATTAAAAGAAAAAACAAATGCAAAAGTGGATGAAGAAAAGGCACAATTAACTTGGCGATTTGATTTAAAACCACAGGAAAACAAAACAATGAGGCTTTCGTATAGTGTGAAATATCCTAAAACTAAAGTGATAAATAATTTGAATTAGAATAGTGTAAGAATTATAATTCAGAAAGCCGTATTAGAAATAATGCGGCTTTTTATTGTTAGAAAAATTTAATAATGAATGCTTTTAAAATGCGATATTCGTTTTGCAATATGAAACTATTTTTTTATTTACTTACTCTTGTTTTTCTAATCACATCATGCGCTGATGATGATTATACCCCAAAACCTAAAGGCTATCCCCGTGTACATTTTCCGAAAGAAGCAGGATATAAAAAGTTAGAAGGAAATTATCCTTATACATTTGAATATCCTGCTTATGCAAAAATTTATAAGGATAGTATGTTCTTTAATCAAAAGGCGGAAAACCCTTATTGGCTTACCGTTTATTTTCCTGATTTAAATGCCCGAATTCATTTAAGCTACAAAGCCATCAATAAAAATGAAAACACATTCTATAAATTATTGGAAGATACTTACCAACTAACTTTTAAGCACTCAGTAAAAGCTGATGCAATTGATAGAAATAGTTTTCATCCTTCAAATGGGGTTGCTGGGCAAATGTTTGTTGTAAAGGGTAATGCGGCCAGTTCAAATCAATTTTATATTTCAGATAGTACAAAGCATTTTGTACGTGGCTCGTTATATTTTTATTGTGAGCCCAATGAAGATTCATTAATGCCCGTTACACAATTTGTTTTCAAAGATATTGAACATATTATTCAAACCTTTCAATGGAAAAATTAGAATTCAGAAAATATAATTTGAATTTTTCTTCACAAGTCATTTGCATATTTATTATTTAATAATCAATTTGCAGCAATGAAAAATTTAAGTTGGGTTGAAAGAATATTTGTAGTACTGAATTTTCCACCTGCCATTTTATTGTTAATGGCGGTTTTCAATATTTTTATAAGCCCTAAAAGCATTTGGTGGATTTCATTTGCAGGCTTAGGATTTCCTTATATTTTATTAATCAATTTCTTATTTATTTTATTTTGGTTGATAAAAAGAAATTGGTGGATTTTGTTTTCATTTTCTATTCTTATTTTGAATTTTAAAAACATTCAAAACACTTTTGCTTGGGGGGCTGAAAAACCATTTACAAAAAACAACTCAAACATTATTAAAGTGATGAATTATAATGTACGGGTTTTTGATTTATATGAGTGGAACGATGATAAAAATCATCAAAAGGAAATTTTGAAAAACATTGAAAATGCCCATCCTCAAATTGCTTGCTTTCAAGAGTTTTATTCAACCGAAAATCCTGATTATAAAAAATATAATACTATAAAAAAACTAACAGAAAAATTTGGATACAAGTATTATCACTTTGAAATCACTTCAACACTAAGAGGCGTAGATCATTGGGGGGTAGCCACTTTCAGCGATTATCCAATTATTAAATCAGGTAAAATTGATTTTGGAAATCATACTGATAATGCTGCCTCATTTTCAGATATTCAAATCAACAACAAAATTTATAGAGTGATTAATACACACTTGCAATCAGTATATTTTGGTAAAGAAGATTATAAATATTTAGATGATATTCAGTTAGATGATGATAAAGATATTAATAGAGGAAAAAAGATTTTACGAAAACTTAAACGTGGCTTTGTTCGCCGTGCACATCAAGCTGATGTGGTAGCAAAAGCAGTTGCTGAAAGCCAATATCCAGTAATAGTATGTGGTGATTTTAACGATACTCCTGCATCCTATAGTTATCATACCATTCATAAAAATTTACAAGATGCGTTTTTGGTTTCATCTAAAGGAATTGGAACAAGTTATATAAGCAAGTTCCCTTTCATGCGTATTGATTACATCTTGCCTGATAAATCAATTGAAGTAATGAAATTTGACGTGATAAAAACAAATCCATACTCTGACCATTATCCAATCATAAGTTGGCTAAAGTTGAAATAAAAAACAATAAAATCTATTCACAATATCATGAACGAATCTTTACAATCATTAGAAGCAATTCAGCAAAAAATTGTACTTGTTCAACAAAAAATTGAACAGCAGAAAGTTGATTTAGAAAAATTTAAAGCAGAGAACGATAAATTGGTTGAACAACTTATTAATGCTGAAGAAAGCAAAAAACAAAGTGATTTGAAAATTACGGAATTAGATGCTCAAATTCAATCGTTGAAATTAGCCAAATCATTAAGCGATGAAGATGAAGTAAAAAAAGCGGAGTTGAAAAAAATGATTTCAAACATGATTAAAGAAGTTGATAAATGTCTGGCGGT
>JBDKJJ010000316.1:0-6107 GCA_039796635.1 Bacteroidota bacterium | reverse complement strand
TATACAATTACATCATGTCGATTAACAATAGCATCAATAATAGAAACAACACCTTGATAGCCGTAATTCAAAATGAAAACATCAGGTTTTTTTACAAAATCAGCCAATTCTCTTTCAAATTGTTCAATCAAATTGCTGTTACCACTCATCATTCTTGCTCCCATTGGGTAAGCTAAACCAAACTCAGCAGCCGCATCAGCATCAGCTTTACGAACTTCAGGATGATTGCCTAATCCTAAATAATTATTCAAACTCCAAACTATTCTTTCTTTCCCTTTAAACATCATTCGGCTTGCAATCGGACCTTCTAACTTCGGAAAAGCAAAATATCCGTGAGCCATTTTTGCATGCTGCCCTAACGGCCCCATATCAGTTTTAAACTTTGCAAATAAATCTACACTCATGTTTCTTGTAAAATTTTGATTAAATAAATGTATGCAAATGTACAAAAAAAAGTTTTTGTTGTGGTAATAAATTGATGGTACATCAAGTGCGGCAATATTAGGTAGGAATTAGGTTTTAATGCGTAGTAAAGACCATTATAAAGCTACTTAATTTTAAATTATGAAATCACAAAACACAACTACTATCCATGAATTCACCCAAACTATTATTGCTAATAGCAAGTTTAAGTTTTATTTGCTTTAGCGCATTTTCGCAAAATGTAGGTATAGGTACACAAACACCAAACGCATCGGCTAAGTTAGAATTGAGCGATGCAGCCCGTGGCTTTCTTCCTCCAAGAGTTTCATTGGTAGCTACTAACAATTCATCGTCGCCAGTATCATCACCAGCTACAGGATTAATGGTTTATAATACAGCTTCCGCAGGTAGTGGTTCAACTGCTGTTTCGCCTGGATATTATTATTATGATGGAACTAATTGGGTTAAAATGGTTACATCTTCAACAGCATGGCTTTTAACAGGAAACGGAAGTTTATCAGCTTCAACAAATTTTATAGGTACTACTGATTCAGTTGATTTAATATCAAAAACAAATAATACTGAAAGAGTAAGAGTTACCGCTGCTGGTAAAGTGGGAATTGGAACTTCAAGTCCTACAAATTTAGTCGAATTATCAAACGGAAATTTATACTTAGGAAATTCAAATAATTCAGCCGCTGAATTGCGGCTGGCTGAACCAAGTTCATCAGGGACAAATTATACTATATGGAAAGCACAAGCTCAATCAGCAAATGTTACTTATACATTGCCTGCATCACAAGGGGCAGCCAATTCAGTATTAACTAATGATGGCAGTGGTAATTTAACTTGGGGATTAGGAAGTGTTCAGTTTGCTGAAAAATCAGCTGATGAAAGTGTAACCAGCAGCACAACTTTGCAAGATGATAATGATTTTACATTTTCATTGGGAGCAAATCAAACTTATGAAGTTACTGGGTTAATAAAAGCATCATGTGGTTCAACTGGGCTGATAAAAGTTCAGTTTGTAGCTCCTTCAGGAAGCACTGAATTTATTAATGTTTTTATTAACCGAACTGCTACTGATGATGTTAGTTTCGTAACAAGCCCTACCTCGTCATTTAACATAGCCACTGCCGCAGTTAGTTCAACTACAGATGTAATTATGATTAACGGAAAAGTAAAAACATCATCAACTGCTGGAACATTCAAATTGCAATGGGCTCAAAAAACAAGCAACTCAACTGCAACAACATTTTATACCGATTCTTATTTAAAAGTTACATCCGTAAAATAAATTGAAAACTATTTTCAAAATAGCGTTATTAATTTCGAACATAATTTTTGTTCAAAACACTTTTTGTCAAAGCAGTTTGACAGAAAATACCGCTGATGAAATTAGAATAGCTGGTGGCGTTGAATGGAGCGATTGGGGAAGTTCATACACCAACGGAAATAATGGACATGTGTTGAATTATGGTAAGTTCATTTTTTATGGAAGTAAGTTTACAAACAATGGATTTTATAAAAGTTTTTCAGGAAGTAGCGATAGTTTTATTACTACAGGAATTGATACCATAAGTGGTACGCATCGAGCTACTTTTTATAATGCAATTTTGAGTAATGGAAATTATAATGTGGTTATCAATTCGGATAGTGGAATAGCAATCAGTAATAATTTAGGGATGAATTCATTAGTGGTTTCAACTTTAAGAAGTAATACTTCTGTTGGGTCAGTTTATTTTAATGATAATGCAACCTATTCAGGTACAATGGGTAGTTCAAGGCATATTGATGGTTATGTAACAAAAATTGGGAATGATGCATTTGTTTTTCCTACAGGAAATTTAGGCAAATATCATCCTTTAACTATTTCAGCACCACATTCAAGTTCTTATGAATTATCTGTATCGTATTTTTACGATAATCCTGCAACAGCTGATTTAACTGGCGGTTCACATTCATTAAGTAGTTTAGCATCTCCATTAACATCTATAGACAATACACAATTTTGGGATGTGGTTACATCATCTACAGATTCGGTTTCAGTAACCTTGCATTTTGAAAGTTTGGTGGGGAAATATTTAAATGCTAGTAATGTAAGAATGGTAGGATGGAATATTGCCGATGCAAGATGGGAAATAATTGGTACAAATATTCCAACAGGGTTGACTTCAGGAAGTACCATCACTAATGATTCTATTAATCTTTCAAGATACAGTGCAATTGGTATTGGAAGCACATTAGAGGTTTTACCCGTTGAACTTCTTCAACTTAGCGTCAAAAAATTTGAAATCCAAAAATCACTAATTCAATGGTCAACCTTAACTGAAAAAAACAATGAAAAATTTGTGATTGAACATTCAATTGATATGATAAATTTTTTTAGCATTGGTGAACAATTAGGTAGTGAAAATAGTAATGCGTTAATCAATTATTCATTTATTGATGATAAACCAATTGATGGTATAAATTATTATAGATTAAAGCAGATAAACAAAGATGGAAGCAGCGCTTTTTCATCTATACTTTCTATTAATTTTTCAGATGATTATTCGGATGCCAATCACATGGAAATTGATTTATTAAACACCAATGCAAAGCCTACTTTAATCATTCAATCTTCAGTTAATTCTTCTGTTCAAATTAGTTTGTATTCCGTTGATGGGAAGTTGGTTCAAACTTCTAAAAATTATTATATAGAAGCCTCATCAAGTCAATCCATTTTAATTGATGAAACAAATTTATGGAGTGGCATTTATTACCTTTCAGTGCTTGAATTAAATTCAAAAAAATATTACACTTTTAAATTCGTAAAATGATTTCTAAAATTATAAATGAAATAGAATTTTTCTTACTCCAATTTCATTTTTTAGCGATTCATGAATCATTCTATGAGCAACTTCATTGGCATGAATTGCACGATACTTTTTTAATTTCCCGATTAAAAAAATATCAAATAATGGGAAAATAATTTGAGAAACTTTTTCCCAAAATCTAAACTCTTTTCTATCGCCTAGTAATAATGACGGCTGAAAGAATACTATAGTTTGAAAATTTAGTTTTGAAATAGAATCTTCTAATTCACCTTTTATTTTTGAATAAAAGATTGAAGACGTTGAGTCGGCACCTAATGCTGAAACCATGAATAATCTTTTCATTTTGTTTTTAGATGCAATTGTGGCTATTTGCAACGGCAAATCAAAATCTATGGCTTTAAATGCTGCTTGACTTCCTGCTTTTTTGATGGTGGTACCAGTGCAAATAAACAAATCTTCGCCTTTAGTATATTGCTTCAATATACTTACATCATTAAAATCTACCACAATTTGTTGAAGCTTTGGATGTTGTATTGGCAATAATCTTCTTACCAAAATAATTACATTTTGATAAGAAGATTCTGCTAATAATTTTTCTAATAAATAATTTCCTATTAGCCCTGAAGCGCCTATTAATACTGTTGTTTTCATTCATCAAATTTAAAATATTAAAGCTACTGTATTCACTAAAGACGAATGACTAATAACCAATAACTATATTATGCCATAGCAGCAGGCCCACCAAAATTCATTGGCAATGGAGGTGGCATTTCGGTATCTTTAATCATGCCATGTTGTGCTTCAAATTTTTTGATATTGTCAGTTAATGCAAGCATTAATCGTTTAGCATGTTGTGGCGTAAGAATTATTCTTGATTTAACTTTTGCTTTTGGTACACCAGGTACAATTTTTACAAAATCAACTACAAACTCACTTGAACTGTGAGTTATAATTGCTAAATTGCTGTAAATTCCTTCCGCTATTTCATCAGTTAGTTCAATGTTTAATTGTCCTTCTTGCATTTCAGATTGATTATTGTTACTCATATTTATCAGTTTGATTTTTAAAAAATTATGTAGCAAAAGTAGTTTAAATTTATAAGCATATAAAATACAGAAGTAAGTAATAAATAAATTTCATTTTAGCTTTTAATCTATTAATGGAATTGTATTTTTACTTATTAACTCAAATTTAAATCCCAATTACTCAAAAATGAATTCATCCGAAATAAAAAAAATCAAGAACGAATACGATAGTAAATTTCATTCAGCTTATCAATTGCTAAATGAACAACAAAAATTAGCTGTTGATACCATCGAAGGACCAGTGTTGGTGGTAGCTGGGCCAGGAACAGGAAAGACGCAAATTATTGCTGCCCGTATTGCCAATATTTTATCTATTGGAGTAGATGCAAAGCCACATAATATTTTATGTTTGACTTATACCGATGCAGGCGCCATTGCTATGCGCAAGCGATTGTTGGAGTTTATAGGACCAATTGCACACAAAGTAAATATTTACACATTTCATGCATTTTGCAATGATGTAATTCAACATCATCCTCAGTTTTTTTTGAAGAGAGAAAGCGAACCTGTTAGCGATTTAGAATTGGCTGCCATTTATCATGAACTGATTGATGAATTACCTGAAGGGCATAGTTTACGCCGCTTAAAAGGTGAAATTTATTTTGAAGCCAAACGATTGAAAAGTCTTTTTTCATTGATGAAAAAAGAAGATTGGTCAGCAGAAAAAATTATTGAAGCCGTTGATAAACATATTGCTGAATTGCCTTTGATGGATGAATTTATTTGTAAACGAGCTAGTGGAATTTATAAGAAAGGAGATGTAAGAACTGATAAAATTCAGGAAGAAGTCGAGAAATTTAATTTGCTGAAAGATGCTGCTGTTTTGTTTGAAAAATTTGATGCAAAAATGAAAGCCCGAGCTCGTTATGATTATGACGATATGATTTTGTGGGTGATAAAAGCTTTTAAAGAAAATGAATTATTATTGTTAGAATATCAAGAGCGATTTCAGTATGTGTTGGTAGATGAATTTCAGGATACAAGCGGCTCACAGAAAGAAATTTTAGAATTATTGATTAGTTATTGGGGGCAAGATGCCAATGTGTTTATTGTAGGTGATGACGACCAAAGTATTTATGAATTTCAAGGTGCTAGGTTAGATAATATTGTAAATTTCTATGAGCAATTTGAAGAATCAATTAAGCCCATCGTATTAACCAATAATTACCGTAGTACACAAAAAATATTAGATGCATCAAAGGCAACTATTGATAAAAACAAACAACGATTAATTCATCTGATTAAAAAAGAAGGATTGGTGTTGGATAAAAATTTGGTGGCTTCTAACCCAAAAATAATTTCACAAGAAGCGCCTACACCAAAGGTTGTAGAATATTACAATAGTTTTCATGAAGAGGCAGATATTGTTTTGCAATTAGAAAAATTGCATCAAGCAGGTCATAATTTATCAGAAGTGGCGGTGTTGTATTCGCAACACAAACAAGCTGCTAACATTATTAAATTATTAGAGAAAAAAGGCATACCCTACAATGTTAAAAAACGAGAAGATTTGCTAAAAATTCCTTTAGTAAATTACTTTATTAATGTGTTGGAATACTTGCAAGAAGAAAGTTCGAAAGCATTTAGTGGCGAAGAAATTTTATTTCACTTGATGCATTATCCTGGTTTACAAATCAATCCAATTGATATTGCATTGTTGAGTTATCACGTATCACAAAAACCTAGAACCGAAAAAAAACAGTGGCGATTAAGCTTAGATAATGCTTTAGAATTAAGCACTTTGAATCTTTCATCGCAAAATAAAATAATTCAATTAGGC
>JBDKJJ010000315.1:0-21952 GCA_039796635.1 Bacteroidota bacterium | reverse complement strand
ACTGGTCATTCTGTAACATTTACTGCGTATCCAACCAATGGAGGTTCATCACCAAGTTATCAATGGTTTAAAAATAATATTCCTGTAGCAACTGGTTCAAGTTCAACATATACTTTTATTCCTTCAAATGGTGATTCAGTATATGTAGTTTTAACAAGTAATTTAAAATGTACTATTAGTGCAACTGGTACAAGTAACGGAATAAAAATATATGTTACCAATCCGCCTTTAGTTGCCAATGATAATCCATGTGGGGCATTTAATTGTTCTTCAAATATAGGTTTTGTAAATGGTTTAAGTACAATAAGAGCTGCATTTGATAATGGTTATGGAATATATGCAGGATATGATAATACTGGAGTTACACGTAATCCACCTGTTGGCCCAAGTTTAACATATTTTAATGTGAATTGTACCGCTGCTTCTTCTGTGGGTGATCCAACATCAACTTGCAGTTCTATAACAAGCAACACTGTATGGTATAAATTTAAAGCTCCAACATTCTCGGCAGGTGTAACAATTCGTTCATTATTAAGTTATGGTCAATCATTCATTCCTGTTTTAACAGCCTATGCAGTTACAACTGGTTCAGCATGTGTAAGCCCAACATTTTCTGAAATCAAATGTACATCAACAGGAACATTAGTTTTAACTGAAACTGATTTAGCACCATACTTAGGGCAAACTATTTATTTAATGATTCAAAATGCTAGTACAGAACCATTATGTACATATACATTAAGTATTCAAGCCGTTGTTCCTGATTTAAGCATCAATCCATTAACTATTACATCTTCATCATTATCAGTTAATTTTCCATCATTTAGTTTACCGGCTCCATCTCGAGTTCAATTGTATTGGCAACGAGTTGGTAGCACTGGTGTATCTTATGTGAATGTGCCTGCATCAACACCAACTTATACAATAACGGGTTTATTATCAGGAAGTAATTATAAAGTTTGGGCTAAGTATATTGGCTTGAATGGTATCACATCAATTTATAGTGCAAGTCAAGTATTTGGTACTACTGCAGGATGTTCAGGTACAATGACTGCACCGATTTTAACCCCAATAGCTGGGCATTGTGCTTCAATTAACGCCAATGCGGCAGCTTTACCAAGTTCAATCACATCAAACGGCCTTACATCATCACCTTCATCATATCCTTATAGATTATTTGCATTTAGTGGTAACAGAGGTATAATTTATACTTTACAGTCATTTCCTGTTAATGGTGTAAATATAGCATCATTAGTGATGGGAAATACTTACAGCATTTATTATACTTATAAATGTTTGGGTGGTGCAATAATGCAATCGGTTGTATCAACGCATACAGCATGTATTGGAACTCCAAGGGAAGTTAAAAAATCTAAAACTGAGTATGTTATCAATGGTGTTCATTATGTAAATGTTGATTTGCCAGAAGTGTTAGAAGCTGCAACAGCAAGTATAACTAATTCAGATGAGCCTCAAGAATTTACAATTGAAGAAATTATTACTGAAGAAGAAAATAATCAAACAATAATTACCGATGAAGTTTCAGGTAGTTTTGATTTAATTCCAAATCCTGCGGCGCAATCAGTATCTATTTCTTATAATTTACCTAAAGGAAATGATGATATGCTTTATTATCAAATTTATAATTTACAAGGTAAAATGGTTTACCAAGGTAGCTTGCAAAATCCTTCAAGTGTAGGAATCGTTGAAGTTGATTTGAATAGTTTTGAAAACGGAGTTTACTTAGTTAATTTAAAATCAGCTAATCAAAATATTTCTAAAAAATTGGTTGTAAATAAATAAACAACCAGTTTGATAAATTAAAAAAGGCTTTGTTGAATATTCAACAAAGCCTTTTTTTTGATTGACTTTTAAATCAGGATTTTATACCAATTACGTTTTCAATACAGTCCATCCCGAAGAAATCGGGACGTTTTACTCATTTGTACTATTTTCAAACTGTATCGGCGTTTACCACTTCACAACTCCAAAATAGTTTGGACTATTTTGTTATTGGAATTGGTATTATTTAAATGCATTTAAGCCCGTTACATCTTGCCCAGTAATTAATAAATGAATATCATGAGTACCTTCATAAGTAATTACACTTTCTAAATTCATGGAATGGCGCATCATGCTGTATTCACCTGTAATTCCCATCCCACCTAATATCTGCCGACCTTCACGAGCAATTTGAATTGCCATATTTACGTTGTTACGTTTCGCCATACTAATTTGTGCAGGCGTTGCTCTTCCTTCATTTTTCAAAACACCTAATCTCCAAGTAAGTAATTGTGCCTTAGTGATTTCAGTAATCATTTCAGCCAATTTTTTTTGAGTTAATTGAAATTGCCCAATTGGTTTTCCGAACTGAATTCTTTCTTTTGAATAACGCAATGCCGTATCATAACAATCCAAACCTGCACCTAATGCACCCCAAGCAATTCCATAACGTGCAGAACTCAAACAACCTAATGGCCCTTTCAAACCTTGCACATTTGGTAAAATATTTTCTTTCGGAACTTTTACATTATCAAATACTAATTCACCAGTGCAACTTGCACGTAAACTCCATTTGCCATGAGTAGTTGGGGTAGTAAAGCCTTCCATTCCACGTTCAACAATAATTCCAGTAATTTTTCCTGCTTCATTTTTTGCCCAAACAACAGCCACTTGTGCAAATGGAGCATTGCTAATCCACATTTTTGCACCATTTAAAATAACATGTTTACCATCGCCAGCATCTTTTATATTTGTAATCATGCTGCCAGGGTCGCTACCATGGCTTGGTTCTGTTAAACCAAAACAACCTAACCATTCGCCACTTGCTAATTTCGGTAAATATTTTTTGCGTTGTTCTTCACTGCCATAAGTATAAATTGGGTACATCACTAATGAACCCTGAACCGATGCAGTTGAACGCAATCCACTATCGCATCTTTCTAATTCCATCATCATCAATCCATAGCTAATTTGATCTAATCCACCGCCACCATATTCAACAGGAATCGTTGGACCGAAGCAACCAATTTCGCCCAATTGTTTTACTAAATGCTGAGGGAATTCAGCACGTTGAGCATAATCTTCAATGATTGGCGAAACTTCTTTTTTCACCCATTGACGAACAGTGTCACGAATCAATTTATGTTCGTCGCTTAACAATTCATCCATTAAATAATAATCGTGGTATTCAAATTTGTCAGTGTACATATATTTTGTTTTTGAAAATTTTAGTCAGCAAAAGTAATAGAAAATTGATGAATGATTAAGTAATTCAATATTTGAAATTTGATTATTTTTATAAAAATTTTATCATGAAAAAAATATTAATCATCGCACTTTTATCATCTTCATTTTATGCAAATGCGCAAGGATTTGAAGCTTCTAAAAAAAGCAATACTCAAAATGCTGTTACAGTATGCTCACCATTTTATTTTGGGCTGTCAATGGGAATTAATAACCCTCATGGATTGTTAGGCTTTAATTTTGAAATGCCAGTTTCGCATCAATTTACTTTTTCACCTGGTATTGGTATAAGTAGCTGGGGAACTAAATTTGGCGGAATGATTAAATATTATACTAAGCCATGTTGTATGGGTTGGGCTTATGGTATGGGGGTTACATATAATAAAGGGATTAAAAGTGCAGAATTAAAAGATGTTGAAGTTTTAACTCCAACAGGAACTATAAAAACAAATGTTAAATTAAGAATGCTTTCTCAAACCAATATCAGTTTGAATGCTTATAAATATTGGCGTATAAAAAATAATAGTAGGTTTTTTATTCATGCTGGTTTAAGCTTTGGAATGAATCAAGATAAATTCGATGTGACTTCAGGTCATAAATTATCTGAAGCTTCAAATTTGCAAATTAAAATGTTATCACCAGGTGGTTTGAGTTTAGGATTAGGATTTCAATTCGGAACCAAATATTAAAATCAAAAAAGCCCAATTTCAATTTTGAAATTGGGCTTTTTTGATTGTTGGAAATCTTTAAAATTATTGCTCAAAAGTATAAGTTAAACTGCTTGATGATGACTCAATTCCACCTAAAACATTGGTAGTTACATTAGTATTCGAATCATTCAATTTCAAAGTAAGATTTTTGTTTTTTAATTGGTCAACATAAAATTTACCAAAACCATTTAACACAACATAAGTTTTATTTTTAACACCATCTTCCCAACTCCAATTCCCTTGAATAGTTTGAACATTGCTGTTAGCATCATAAGTTACTGCCTCATCATACTTTAATGTTTCAAAAGTGTAGTTATTGATTTTTACAGGATAAATGGTAAATGAATTTTTGAAAATTAAAGGGTCAGGATTTGGAATTGAAGGGTCAGTGGTTTGCTTCATATCAACATTTGAAGTTGTAATGGTAGCAACAAAAGTTTGGTCTTTTTTTATTTCAAGAACTAAACTATAAGTTTGATTTTTAATAATGTTTCTTGTAGTTACTTTTCCAGTTGTTGAAGTTAAAATTTGGTCTAAAGTTAAAGCTTGTTTTGAGCCATCATTAGTGATTGTTGCGTTGTTTGCATACGATGTAACATTTGATGAATTCAAGCTTTCCATCACTTTACCTTCCATTTTTTTCATATTCCATTTTCCTACAATTCGTGCATCACGTGAACGTAGAGAAATACTTGGGTCATTTGCTCCTTTTTTACATGAAGAAATAAATAATGGTGTTGAAATTGCAAAAGCAAAACCAATTCCTAAAACAATTTTTTTATAGTTCATAATGCTATTTATTTTAATAATTTGAAATTCAAAAATAATCGAATTATTAAAATAGTTTATTTTCTTTACCTAATTAAATTTTTAGTTTTAATGCGTACCATTATTTTATTAGGTCTTTCAAATATTTTCATGACGTTTGCATGGTATGGTCATTTGAAATTTCAGAATGTTGCCCTTTGGAAAATTATTTTGATTTCATGGGGAATAGCTTTTTTTGAATATTGTTTGATGGTTCCTGCCAACAGAATAGGACGTGAAGAATTTAATGTATATCAATTAAAAACAATTCAGGAAGTTATTTCATTGATTGTATTTTCAGCATTTGCAGTTTTCTTTTTGCATGAGCCATTTCATTGGAAATATGCAGTTGCGTTTTTATTAATTGTGGTGGCAGTTTATATCATTTTTTCAAAATAAAATGAACATGAATTTCAAAAAATATTATTTACTAATTAGTGTATTGATTTCATTTTCAGCACAAGCTTTTGATTACAATAATTATGCTGCTAAAAATGCTGCAATGGGCAATACGGGTGTAACCAATAAAGATATTAATGCTTCATTTACCAATCAGGCAGGTTTAGGTTTTGTGAACAAAATGCAGTTTGGTATTGGGTTTCAACAAAAATTCATGTTGAATGATTTGAGGCAAATTACAGCAGCATTTTTATTGCCAACTAAAACAGGAACATTTTCAGCCAATGCAGTTTATTTTGGTTTTGCTGATTTTAATCAAACAAAAGTTGGATTAGGTTTTGGGAAAAAGCTAAGTGAAAAAACAAGCATTGGTATTCAGTTAGATTATTTACAGCAGCATATTTCAAATGAGGTAAATCAGTCAGCTTATACTTTTGAATTAGGAATGCTAACACAGGTTTCAAAAAAAGTAAGTTTAGGAATTCATACTTTTAATCCTTACCCGTTGAATCGAAATTTATTTCAAACTCAATTACCATCCATTGCCAGCATTGGCTTAGGATGGAAAACCTCAAAAGCCGTAACTGTTAATGCTGAATTATCAAGTAGTTTAACATCAATTCAACCCAATTTTAAAGCTGGCTTAGAATATAATTTAATTAAAAAATTTTATTTACGTGGCGGTTTTCAAACTCAACCTTCGTTGTATTGCTTTGGATTTGGTTATCACTTCAATACTTTTAAAATTGATTTTAGCAACAGTGTTCATGCAGTTTTGGGGCATACTTCTCAATTGAATTTAACCTATGTTTTTTGACGATTCTATGAATTTGAATTACTACATATTGAAATTAGTAATAACAGCGTTATTTTTTTTGCCGATTAATTTATTGGCTCAAACTATTGATTCAACTGATAATGACGAGCAATTATTATTAGAAACAATTGCTGCAAATACTGAATCAGAAATTAAATATGATATTGAACCTACCCAGTTATTGTTTTTCAAAAAGCATCCTGTTAACTTGAATATTGCATCTGCCGAACGTATGAAAGAGTTAGGCTTGCTCACCGAAATTCAAATTAATAATATCATTAATTACCGAAAATTAAATGGTGATTTTAATAGTATTTATGAACTTCAATGCCTTACCACACTTGAATTATCAGCCATTAAACGGATTTTACCTTATGTGAAAGTTGATGGTTCAATTGATGATTATCAAGTTCCATTTTCAAAAATTATTACAACAGGCAGATATCAAATTGTATCAAGATTAAGTTCCGTTTTTCAAACTGCTGATGGCTACAATACTGATGCAACAACTATTTTTCCATCTAATAAATTTTACGAAGGCAGTAAATATCGATTTTATAATAGATTCAATTATTCATTTGGGGATAAATTGAGTTATGGAATTACTATGGAAAAAGATGCTGGTGAAGCTTTTTTTAATAGGTCACAAAAGCAAGGTTTTGATTATTATTCTGCTCATTTTTTTATGAAGACTAACAAAAAAATAGAAGCCATTGCAATTGGCGATTATCAAATTAAAATAGGACAAGGATTATTAATGTACACTGGTTTTGGATATACAAAATCAGCAATGGTTACAAATGTTAAAAAAGAAATAGAAGTGCTTTCACCTTATAAATCGAGCAATGAATTTAATTATTTAAGAGGCGCTGCTTTCACTTATAAATTCAATAAAAATAATAGAATTACCCCCTTTGTTTCTTACCGAAAATTAGATGGAAATTTATCCATGAATGATTCTACAATTTCAAATGATGATGCAATTACATCTATTCAACAAGGCGGTTATCATCGAACAAAATCAGAAATTGAGGATAGAAACACACAATCAATTTCAATGCTAGGCGCAAATTATTCATTTCAAAAAAGTAGCTTTAAATTAGGCGTCAGTTCAGTGTTTTCTCAATTTAGTAAGTATATTCAAAAGTCAGATGCTGTTTATGCCATGTATAATTTTGAAGGAAAAAAGTGGAGTGTTTCAGGCGCCGATTATAGTTACATTTATAAGAATATTAATTTTTTTGGTGAAGTAAGTTTCAATAACGGAAAGCAATATGCAATTGTAAACGGAATAATTGCAGCTTTAGATTCAAAATTAGATGCAGCTTTTTTATACAGAAAATATACTGCTGGTTATTATTCATTGTATTCATTAGGCTTTGCTGAAAATTCAAACAATATTAATGAAGAAGGTTTTTATGCAGGATTCAATATTAAACCAACAACACAATTTTCGTTTTCGGCTTATGTTGATTTTTTTAAATTTCCTTGGTTAAAATTTGGGGTTGATGCACCTTCGGCTGGCGTTGATTATTTTATTCAATCAACTTATAAACCTGATAAACTTACCGAATTATATGTTAGATATCAATATAAAAGAAAACAAACTAATGCAATTCTTACTGATAATATTTTAGCGATTTTGCAAAATGAAATCACTCAAAGTGTTAGGTTTAATGCGTCTTACAAGGCATCGCCCATTCTTTCTCTGCATTCAAGAGCTGAAACAAAAATCTATCAAATAGGCAATCAGAAAAAAGTATTCGGAATTGTTTTACTGCAAGATGTAAGTTACAATCCTGCAAAAAAACCTTATGATTTTACAGGCAGATTGGCATTGTTTAATGCAAAAGATTTTAGTACAAGAATTTATGCTTTTGAGCAAGATGTACCTGGCAGTTTTTCAGTACCAATGTTATACGGAAAAGGCTTTCATGGCTTTGTGATGATACATTATAGATTATCAAGAAAAATAGATTTGTGGGGTAGAGTAGGGGAAACCTATTATCCTGAAAACACTACAATTGGTAGCGGAATAGAATTTATCAATTCAAATCATAAAACTGATTGGAAAATTCAATTAAGATATACTTTATAAATTTTGTAAAATATGATTAGAACTCTTTCGTAATTCACCATTTCCTCTCCTTTTGGAGAGGAATACAAGGTGAGGTCAGTAAAAAAAATGAATTAGGAAAGAGTTCTATTACATCAAAGTTTTATCTTTGGCAAATGCAATTAAATCAATTAACAGCCATTAGTCCTATTGACGGACGTTATCGTAAAGGTGTTGAACCATTAGCTAATTATTTTTCAGAATTTGCTTTAATAAAATATAGAGTATTAGTTGAAGTAGAATACTTTATCGCTTTATGCGAATTGCCCTTGCCGCAATTAAAAAATTTTGACAAAAATTTATATTCATCACTCAGATGTATTTATGAAAAATTTTCAGAAGCTGATGCAGAAAAAATTAAAAATTTAGAAAGTGTTACTAATCATGATGTAAAAGCTGTTGAGTATTTTTTAAAAGAAAAAATGACTGAATTAAAAATTGATGATGCAAAAGAATTTATACATTTTGGTTTAACATCTCAAGATATTAATAATACAGCCATTCCGCTTTCCATCAAAAATTGGTTGCATGAAATTTATTTACCTCAAATTCAAAAAGTAGTTGATGTTCTGAAATTGTATGCTAATGATTGGGGCAATATCACTATGTTGGCGCATACCCATGGTCAGCCAGCTTCACCCACAAAATTGGGTAAAGAAATAATGGTGTTTGTTGAACGATTAGAAAATCAAATTCAAACTTTACCACAAATACCAATGGCTGCAAAATTTGGTGGAGCAACTGGTAATTTTAATGCACATCATATAGCTTATAACAATATTGACTGGAAAAAATTTGCAAATGATTTTGTGAATAATAATTTAGGATTAAAGCGAATGCGGTTTACAACGCAAATAGAACATTATGATTCATTGGCTGCATTGTTTGATAATTTAAGAAGAATAAATATCATTCTGATTGATTGTTGCCGTGATATTTGGCAGTATATTTCAATGGAATATTTCAAACAAAAAACAAAAAAAGATGAGGTAGGAAGTAGCGCTATGCCTCATAAAGTAAACCCTATTGATTTTGAAAATGCTGAAGGAAATTTAGGTTTGGCAAATGCATTATTAGGGCATTTAGCTGAAAAATTACCCATCAGTAGATTACAACGTGATTTAACAGATTCAACTGTTTTGAGAAATGTTGGTGTGCCAGCAGCACACATTCAAATTAGTATCAATTCAATTTTAAAAGGCTTATCAAAATTATTATTGAATGAAAAAGCCATTGAAAATCATCTTGAAAAAAATTGGATGATTATAGCTGAAGCTATTCAAACAGTTTTAAGAAGAGAGAATTATCCTGCACCTTATGAAGCTTTAAAAGCATTAACTCGTGGCGCTGAACATATCAATCAAAAAAGTATTCATAATTTTATTGATGAGCTGAATGTAACCAACGAAATTAAAGAAGAGTTGAAAAAAATATCACCATTTAATTATTCAGGAATTTAATTTGGTTTGCAACCAATTTGCAATTCAATTCATCTGTTGTTAAGCAAATATTATTTGTTAGTAATTTTTTTAAAAAAATAATATTACAACACTTGCGTTATTCAATCCGAAAACTATTTTTGTGGTTTACAGAAAAAAAACAATTTAATTAATAATCAAAAGTCAATTTAAAAACTAAAATCAAAGTATCATGGCAGAAAACAAATCAACTAGCGCACCTCAACAAGCTTCAGGAAAAAACATGAGTTCAATGTTTGCAATGATTGTAATTCCGGCAGCATTTGTAGTAGCATTTTGTTTATGGAAATTTGGAATGGGAAATGGAGCTAATTTCCAAGGCGGAAATAATGAAAATGCACCATTACCAGGTAATTTTTTAGGAATCATTTTTAAAGGTGGTATCATTGTACCAGGTCTTATGACTTTGTTAATGACTGTTTTGATTTTTACAATTGAAAGATTATTAACTATTATGAAAGCAAAAGGTAGTGGAAACATGGCTTCATTTATCCGTAATATTAAGTACAATTTAGAAAGCGGAAATTTAGCTGCTGCAAAAGCTGCTTGTGATAAACAAAAAGGTTCAGTTGCTAATGTTGTAAATGCTGCTTTAAGTAAATATGGTGAAATGCAAAATGAAACGCATTTATCACGTGACCAAAAAGTAATAGCAATTCAAAAAGAAGTTGAAGAAGCTACATCATTGGAAATGCCAATGTTAGAAAAGAACTTAACAGTTATTGCTACTATCGCTTCAATTGCAACTTTATTAGGGTTATTAGGAACAGTATTAGGGATGATTCGTTCATTTGCGGCAATGGCTAACGCTGGCGCTCCTGATGCAACTGCATTATCTACTGGTATTTCTGAAGCCTTAATCAATACGGCTTTAGGTATCGGTACTTCAGCAATTGCGATTATTATGTACAACTACTTTACTTCAGCTATTGATGAATTAAATTATGGCATTGAAGAAGCCGGTTTTACTATTACTCAAACATTTGCATCTAAGAACTAATCTTAGTTATTAAAAAAATAAAATTATTTGTGGAATTTAATTCAATTCTTCATCAATAGATTTTATTAATTATTAACCAATTAAATAACTAATTTTATAATGGGAAAAATAAAAATAAAGCGTAAGAGTACAACATTAGATATGACAGCCATGTGCGACGTAGCTTTTTTGTTGCTTACTTTCTTTATGCTTACCACAAAATTTCGTCCGCCTGAACCTTTAACCGTTGATATTCCCTCATCAATTGTAAGTGTACCAATTCCTACAAAAGATATGGCTGTAATAGCAATAGGTAAAGATGGTAGAGTTTTCTTAGATGTTGATCAACAACAAGTTCGTGTACAAGCTTTAGAATTAATGGGTGAAAAGTATAATTTAAAATTCAATAATAATCAAAAAGCTTTGTTTGCTAACATTGGGCCGTTTGGCGCACCAATGGGGAATCTTACTCAATTATTAGATGCAAAATCGGAAGATAGAGATGCATTAGCAGCAAAAATGCCTGGTATTGGGTTAGATACAACAGATAATCTTTCAAAATGTGAATTGTCAGATTGGATTTTAACCTTACGACGTATTAAGCAATCTAATGGAGGAGCTTTGAAAATTGCCATTAAAGGTGATATGAAAACTCAATACCCTGCTGTTAAAACTGTAATGGATATATTGCAAAAGCAAAAAGTGAATCAATTTAGTTTAATTACCAATTTAGAGGCAAACCCTTTAGCAAAAAAATAAATTATGGCAGAAATTAATACAGGGGGAGGGAAGAAAAGCTCCCCAAGAGTGGATATGACTCCGATGGTTGATTTAGGATTCTTGTTGGTTACTTTCTTCATGGTTACAACTACTTTTAGTAAACCAAATGTAATGGAGCTTGGTATGCCTGATAAAACTAAGGTAACACCTGAAGAACAGACAAAAGTGAAGGCATCACAAGCTATTACTTTAATTTTAGGAGGTGATAACAGAGTATTTTACTACACTGGTTTAGGTGAAGATCCAGCTAATACTAAAATTGAAGTTGGCTATTTTAATGATGGGGAAAAGAGTATAAGAAAGGCGCTTTTAAGAAGAAAGGATGAAGTTGCTGCTTCACCTTCTTTAACTCCTGAACAACGTAAAAACATGGTTGTACTTATTAAACCAGACATTAAAAGTAATTACAAAAATGTAGTTGATATTTTGGATGAAATGAAAATATGCGATATTCATGTTTACGCAATTGTTGATTTATCAAAACCTGAAAAGGAAATGATAGATGAATTAAAAGTTGAATAATTTATTATCATTATTAAAAAAACTTAAAATGGATTTAAATAAAATAAAAAACGCCGATTTAAACGATATTGTGTTCGAAGGACGCAATAAAGTTTATGGAGCATATTTCTTACGTAGGGTATATGATAAGCACGTTTTACGTGGCTTTATTATATCATTAGTTACGTTTGTTTTATGCTTAGGCGGCCCTGTTATTTGGGAAAAAATCAAACCTACTAAAGTTGCAGAAAAGCAAAAAGTTGATTTGGTTGATTTGGCGAATATCAAACCGCCACCTCCTGTTGATAGAACAGCGCCACCGCCACCACCGCCGCCGCCACCACCGCCGTTAAAGGCTACTATTAAATTTACACCACCTGTAATAAAAAAAGATGAAGAGGTGCATGAAGATCCACCTAAACAAGAGGAAATTCAAAAAGTAGCAATTAGTACAAAAACGCAGGAAGGTTCCAATGATGCACCTGAGGATATTGGTGTTCAGCAAGGCAATGCCACTGAAATTGAAAAGCCAACTATTTTTACATTTGCTGAAATTATGCCTTCATACCCAGGTGGTGAAGAAAAAATGTATGAATTCATTCAGGATAATTTAAAATACCCGACAAGAGCCAAAGACAATCAAACAGAAGGAAGAGTAATGGTTCAGTTTGTAGTTTTAGAGAATGGTTCAATAGGCGAAGTAAAAACAGTGAACAAAAAAAGATTAGGTGATGGTTGTGAAGAATCGGCTATGGAAGTAATTAGAAAAATGAAATCTTGGAACCCTGGAAAACAAAATGGTAAAGCGGTTCAAGTATGGTACACCGTTCCAATTCAATTCTCGTTACAATAAGCTTAGTGCTAAAAAATTAAAAGAGGTTACAAATTTTTGTACCCTCTTTTTTTATAGAATTGAAGTTAAATTAATTAGGAATTTAGTATCAATACATTTGGTTTTTTATTTTAAACTTTTATCTTTGCAGTCCAATTCAAAAAATCATAACAAGAAATGAAGCAAAATATTCATCCAAGTTCTTATAGAAAGGTTGTATTTAAAGACATGTCGAACGATTATATGTTTTTAAGTGGTTCATGTGCAGCATCTAAAGAAACTATTAAATGGGAAGATGGTAACGAGTATCCAGTTATTAAATTAGAGATTTCTCACACAAGCCATCCATATTTCACGGGTAAAATGAAATTGATTGATACGGCTGGTCGTATTGATAAATTTAAAAAGAGATACGCAAAAAAGTAATTTTTTTACTAATAATAAAAAAGCCAATTATGAATTTCATAATTGGCTTTTTTGTTTATTGAATTTTAGCTTTGAAAAATTATCTTATACCGATTACGTTTTCAATATAGTCCATCCCGAAGAAATCGGTACGTTTCATTCATTTGTACTATTTTCAAACTGTATCGGCATTTACCACTTCACAACTCCAAAATAGTTTGGACTATTTAGTTGTTGGAATTGGTATTATCAAGAAGGTACTACTTTTAAGTAAAACTACAATTTATAACTTTATGTATAGCTCAATTAATAGTGATTTAATGAAAAAAGTGAGCTCCATTTACTTCATAAATTTAAGTGGTTCCTAAAAATGATTTTTATCTTTAGCAATTGATTCGAAATAACTAAATGCCGCTATTATCAATTATTATTGTTAACTATAATGTTAAATATTTTTTAGAAGAATGTTTGCAATCAGTTCGTCATGCTGTAAAAAATATTGATGCTGAAATTTTTGTTGTTGATAATAATTCAGTGGATGGCTCAGTTGATTGGATTAAGGAAAAATTTAGCTATGTAACACTGATTGCAAATGACAAGAATGTTGGATTTTCAAAAGCCAATAATCAAGCAATTAAATTAGCAAATGGTAAATTCATTTTGTTGCTAAACCCTGATACAGTAGTTCAAGAAGATACTTTTGAAAAATGTATTGAGTTTATGAATGAGCATGATGATGCTGGAGCAATAGGTGTTAGAATGATTGATGGTACTGGGAAATATTTACCCGAATCAAAACGGGGGTATCCTTCATTAAAAGTGGCATTATTCAAAATGCTTGGATTTGCAAATGCGTTTCCTACTTCAAAATATTTTAACGAATATTACTTAGGGCATTTGAACAAAAATAAAACTCAAGAGGTTGATGTATTAGCAGGAGCATTTATGTTTATGCGTAAATCTGTAATTGAAGAAATTGGATTATTGGACGAAACTTTTTTTATGTACGGTGAGGATATTGATTTGAGCTGGAGAATTGTTAAAGCTGGATATAAAAATTATTATTTACCTACCACTCAAATTATTCATTATAAAGGTGAAAGCACTAAAAAAGCTACTTTCAATTATGTGAAGCATTTTTATCAAGCTATGATAATTTTCGCCAAAAAACATCAATCAAAAGATGCAAAGTGGCTTATATTTTTTATTCAATTTGCTATTTATATTAAAGGGTTTACAGCTTTTATTCAAAATATTTTTGGAAAATTATTAATGCCAATATTTGATGCAATAATGATTTTTAGCGGTTTATTTTTTATAAAATCATTTTGGGAAAGCAATATTATCACAGCCGATAATTTTAAATATCCTGATACTTTTACTTTTGTAGTAATACCAAGTTATTTAATTATATGGCTTGTATGCTGCTATTTTGCAGGTGTTTACGATAAACCATTAAAGTACATTCGTGTTTTTAGAGGGGTATTAATTGGTTCGATTTTTATTTCAACAATTTATGCTTTTTTACCTGATTGGATTCGTTTTTCAAGAGCCATTATTTTATTAGGTTCGGCTTATACATTGGCATCAATGTTAGCTTCAAGGCAAATTATTTCGTTGTTGTATCCGCAAAAAAATATTCAATCACCATTTAAAAAAATAGTTGCAATCGGTAGTATTTCAGAATCGGATAGAGTTCATCAATTGATTTTGAAACTGAATATTAATCATGAATGGATTGGTGTAATTCATCCCAAAACTGATACTTATGAAACTAACTATTTATCAAATATTTCAAATTTGCCTGAAATAATTAATTTATTTAAAGTGAATGAAATAATTTTTTGTGCAAGAGATATTTCGGCTCAACAAATTATTTATTGGATGACAACTATTCAATCAAATGTTGATTTTAAAATTGTTGGAGAAGAAGGGATGAGTATTGTTGGTAGCAATAGTAAAGATACTTCAGGCGATTTATATGCAATGGATTTTAGCTTCAGTATTGCAACACCTTTTGGCATTAGAAATAAAATGCTAATAGATTATTTCATATCCATTGGTTTAATAATTGGAATGCCTTTTTGGTTTTTGTTTTTGAATAAAAGATTGAAATTAATTAGTAGTATATTGCCAGTATTACTCAGAAAAAAAACTTGGATGGGTTACAATGATGATTCAACGATGAAATTGCCAAGCATATTAACTCCTGTTTTTGAAATATCAGATGCTGTATCAGAAACATTGAATAATGCTACAGTTCAGCATTTAAGATTTGTGTATGCCAAAAATTATACAGTTGCTGAAGATGTTAGATTGTTATTAAAATGTATTTCAAAATGAAAAAAACTGTATTTCAAGTTGGTACAATTATTTTGATTTTTTATGCAATTGCATTTATGAATTCTTGCGCACCCAAGCAGTTGGTTTCATTAAAATCAAAAAATGATTCGGCTGTTTTTAAATTTACCTCAACTGTTAAAAATTTGGGGTTCGTGAAAGAAGGATTTACACCATCAGCAACATTTGAATTTGAAAATATTGGCAATGCTGATTTACTGATTACAAATGTTGAAACTGAGTGTAATTGCACCATTGCTGAGTATTCAACTAATAAGATTTTGCCAAATGGAAAAGGATATATCAAAATTGATTTTAAGAGTGATGGTAACTTAGGAGCTTTTAATAAAACAATAACTATACATTCAAATGCAACTGAAAAACAAAAAATTATTTCAATTAAAGGAGTCGTAATTTCATCAAAAAAATAAATATTTCAAAACAACTAATTAAATACACAATTTATAAATGCGTCAAATATTACTTGCAGCTTTTTTGCTGACTTCAATTCAACTTATTGCACAGCCAAAAAAATTAACTATTGAAGATTGTGTTTTAAAGGGGAAAGGTGTTTTAGCTCCTGAAAAATTAATTCAACCATTGTGGATGGAAGGTAAATCAGCTTTGGTTTATTCACGAAAAACAAATGGTGTTGAACGATTATATAAGTTTGATGGTAAAAGGAAACCAGCTTATACTGTTTGGACTTTATCAAAAATAAATGATGCATTCAGAAGAAAAGGATTAGATACTTTGAAACGAATTCCTACTATTCAAAAGGCAACTACTGAATATTTTCAATTTATAAATGAAAATATTTTGGTGAGATATGATTGGCGAAAAGATTCCATACTTCAAACCATGTTAATTGACAAAAATGCTGAAAACATTGATATTTCAAAGTCAAACAATATTGCTTACACCATTGATAATAATTTGTTTGTTAAATCAATTGAAGGCAAAAATCACCAAATAAGCGATGATGGTAGTTTGGATATTGTGTATGGTAAAAGTGCTCACAGAAATGAATATGGAATTACAAAAGGAACTTTTTGGAATAATAGAGGTAATCAGTTGGCTTTTTATAAAGTAGATCAAAGCATGGTTACTAACTATCCAATTTTAGATTTGGAAAACCGACCTTCAAAAGAGCATCAAATAAAATATCCAATGGCTGGTATGAAAAGTCATGAAGCAAAAATTGGAATTTTTAATATGGCTAATCAAAAAACCATTTACTTGAATATTACAGGACCTAATGATCAATACCTTACTAATATTGCTTGGAGTAATGATGATAAGCATATTTATGTGGTTGTTATAAACCGAGCTACTGACCATTTGTGGTTAAATGAATATGAAACATCAACTGGTAATTTTACCAAAACTATCCTTGAGGAAAAAAATAATATTTGGGTTGAACCTACTGAGCCTATTCATTTTTTACCGAACAATAATAATTTGTTTATTTGGCAAAGCCAACGCACAGGGCATCAACATCTTTATTTGTATGACACAAATGGCAATGAAATCAAAACACTTACACAAGGAAATTGGGATGTGATTGATATTGCAGGTATTGGCAATAAATCAAAAATATTTTTTACTGCAACAACCACATCTGCCTTAGATCAACAAGTTTGTGCTGTTGAAATGAATAGTTATGCTGGTGTTCAGCAATTGAGTAAAGAAGCAGGATTACATACCATATTATTGAATGAAACAACAGGTGATTATTTAGATATGTTTGGTAGCAGCACAATTCCACGTATTTGTTCTATCTATGATAAAAAAGGAAAATTACGAAGCAATATTCTGTTGGCTGAAAACCCTTTAAAAGATTATAAATTAGGAACTACAAAAATTTTCACTTTGCAATCAGAAGATAAAACACCGCTTTATGCACGAATGATTTATCCTGCAAATTTTGATAGCACAAAAAAATATCCATGCATAACTTATGTTTATAATGGGCCACATGTTCAGCTGATTAATAACGCTTGGTTGAATGGTGCTGATTTATGGTTTCATTATTTAGCTCAAGAAGGATTTATTGTATTCACTGTGGATGGCAGAGGAAGTGGTAATCGGGGATTTGATTTTGAAAAAATTATTCATCGTCAGTTAGGAACACCTGAAATGGCTGACCAACTGAAAGGAAATGATTATTTACGAAGTTTGAAATATATTGATACAGCAAGATTAGGGATTCATGGATGGAGTTATGGCGGTTTTATGACTACTTCATTAATGACAAGAACACCAGGTAAATATAAAGTGGGCGTTTGTGGTGGCCCTGTAATTGATTGGAGTTTTTATGAAGTGATGTACACCGAAAGATATATGGATACACCTGCTGAAAACGTTGACGGATTTAAAAAGAATAATTTATTGAATTACGTTGATAATTTAAAAGGAAAATTATTGATGATTCACGGAACAAGCGATGATGTGGTGGTTTGGCAACATTCTTTAATGTATTTGAAAAAATGTATTGATAAAAATAAACAGATAGATTATTTCTGTTATCCTGGGCATTTGCATAATGTAATTGGAAAAGATAGGATTCATTTATTGACAAAAATCACTGAATATTTCAAAGCAAATCTTTGATAAGAAGGGGGTAATAGATAAATTATTTTTCGGTAAAATGTTTAAAAATTAAAAGCTAATAACTACATTTGCGTCCCGAAAAATTCGGTATGGCTCCGTAGCTCAATTGGATAGAGTATTTGACTACGAATCAAAAGGTTTCAGGTTCGACTCCTGACGGAGTCACAAAAAGGGATGGAAAAGAGAAAATCTTTTTCATCCCTTTTAATTTTTATTACTCTTTTACAAATTTTGCAATTTGTACTAAACCCATGGCATCAATTGCTTTGAGTAAATAAATTCCGTTTGGAAGATGATTTACATTTACTTCTTGAATGTTATGGGTTTTGATTTGTTGTTTAGTAGATTCATGTTTCATCACAACTCTACCTAACACATCTAAAACTTGAATTTGTATTACATCTGAGTTCCAACTAATTATTAACGAACCTGTTGTTGGATTAGGGTAAATTGAAAAATGTTCATTCGTGTTTTTTGTAGTATTAAACCCAGTTGGATTAACCGACATCTTAATCAAATTACTTGTTGCAGTATTTATTGTTTGGCAAATGTTACTTGCAGTCAACACACAGCTTATAGTATCTCCATTATTTAGTGAACTGGATGAATAAGTATTTGATGATGAGTTTTGAACTTGTACACCATTTATTTTGAAATTAAATTGTGGGGAAATTCCACCATTGAATGTAGTTGCAGTAAATGTTACAGGAGTACTTGCATAAATTACACCACTAGGGGTTGCTGTCAATGTAACGCTTGGTGTGAATACAGAATCTACATGAACTATAATGAAATTTGATTGAATAAGATTTTGAGTTAAACAAACACTACTCACATTTGTATTGACCCAAACTGTATCTCCGTTTAATAAGCCAGAAATGTTAAACGTATCATTTAAGATTGAACCAATAAAGGAATGATTAATGAACAAATTATAAATTGGTGAAGCACCAGCATTAGTTGTATATATTTTAAATGCAACTCCAACGCCATAACATATTGTGGTTGGTGATTTAGCAACAATTGAAATAGTTGGTGTAATCAAATTTATTACCGTTAAATTCAATGTAGCAGCACTATCACAGCCTAAATAATTTGTAAGATGAATTGTATAAGTTCCGCTGCTTGAATAATTATTCCCACCAAAAGTGTAAGATTGTCCATTGCAAATAGTTGTAGTAGTTACAGATGATGAATTGAGAAGTATTGTCAATACTAGTGTAGCAGCACTATCACAACCTGAATAATTTGTCAAATGTGCAGTATAACTACCTGCTGTTGAATAATTATTTCCGTTAAAAGTATAAAATGATCCGTTGCAAATTGTTGCGCTTGTAGTAGATACGGAAGTATTTATAATTGTAAGATGCAAGGTGATGAATGAATCACAGCCTAAATAATTTTGAAGAGTATCAAAATAAACTCCTGTTGTATTCAAGTTCTGGTTATTAAAAGCAAAAATTTGATTACTGCAAATAGTTTGATTGAGGGTATGTGATGATATTGGTAGTACAATTAAATGAAGTGAAATAAATGAATCACAGCCTAAATAATTAGTGAGCGTATCAAAATAAATTCCTGATGAATTAAGTTGATGATTGTTAAAAGTAAATGTTTGATTACCACAAATTGTTTGATAGAATGAAGAGGAAGAAGAATCATAAACAATTAAATTCAATGTAATGAATGAATCACACCCAACCTGATTTTGGAGTGAATCAAAATAAATTCCGGTAGCGTTTAAGCTTTTGCCATTAAACGAATATGGTTGATAAGAACAAATGGTTTGATTAATGCTTGAATTCGAAATTGGCATTACCGTTAGGTATAAAGTAACTATTGAATCACACCCTAAATAATTATGAAAGGTGTCGTTATAAATTCCTGTGTTATATAAATTATTGCCATTGAAAGGATAAGTTTGATTTGCGCAGATTGTTTGACTAAATGATGAATTGCTAATTGGTAGAACTGTTAAATTAACTGTTAGAAAGGAATCACAACCTGCTGAATTGATAAGTGTATCAAAATAAATTCCTGAGATATTTAATGAATGATTGTTAAAAATGATTGGCTGATTTGCACAAGTAGTTTGAGAATAAGAATGCGTTGAAGTATTTAAAACTGTCAAATTCAAAGTAATGATGGAATCGCAACCAGCATAATTTACAATTGTATCATAATAACTTCCTCTGATGTTTAATAAATTATTGTTGAAAGAAAATGTTTGATTATTGCAAATGGTTTGATTGATAGTAGAACTTGATGGATTGTAAACTGTAAGAAATAAAGTTATAATAGAATCGCAGCCAACATAGTTTTGAATTGTATCATGGTAAATACCTGTTGTACTCAAATTTTGATTTCGGAAAGTAAAAGATTGACCATTGCAAATATTTTGATTAAATGAATGTGTTGAAATATTCAAAACTGTTAAATGTAAAATGATAACAGAATCACATCCTAAATAATTTTGAAAGGTATCATTATAGGTGCCTGCAAAATGAAGTGAATGCCCATTAAATAAGTATGAACTTGAGCTGCAAATGGTGTCAAAAACAGAAGTAGAAATAAGTGGAGATATGGTTAGATACAAATCTGCATAAATTGAATCGCAGCCATTTGCTGAATGAATGGTATCCATGTAATTACCTGAAAGAGTGTACGATTTATTGTTAAAATAATAAACTGAACCATAACAAATTGTTGAATAAAAACTATTCATTATTGGTACAATGAACTGAAGCCTTGTGCTGAAAATACTATCGCAACTAAACTCGTGTTTTATGGTATCTAAAATGATAGTATCATGACGTATAGAATCGCCTTTAAAAACATAGAAAGGAGAAGCACAAGATTGAATAAGTATATTATTCATTATTGGATGTGGGCAATAAATATTAAATGTTTGGTTTGTTAATATTGGAGGATTATAATCAAAATAAATAGAAGCCCTGTTTTTGATTGGATAAGCAAATGAAGGAGTGTTTTTGAATTTTACTGAAAATTGAACAAATCCTTGACTGCTATCTTGAGAAATGGAAGAATCAGGAAGATTAATATTGATAAAGCTAAAATTCAAATTACCTGATGCATCAACAATTGTTTTTGGCTGAAAGCTATAACTTAAAAGTTGAATACTGAATGGGTCAAAAACATTATTTAAAGTATCTTTTACTACTACATTAATGGCTGGCGAACTGCCTGTGTTTTGAAAATGAACAGTATAAATAATTGAATTGTCAGGCGCACTTAATTGGCTAACAGGATAGTTGTCTTTATAATTAGGATCAAATGGTGCTCTTATAGTTGAGCAATAATTAAATGAATTATTCAATAAATTATTATCTGTAAATCCAACAGGAATAACGGTTGCTTGAATACAAGCATTCCCACCCAAAACTGCTGTGGTTGGGGTAAATACATTAAAATCAAAATGCAAATTCCAATTACTATAAGTAAGTGATTTGTTTATCCATTTTATGGTATCTAATGTTACTGAAACATAGCTTGGTAAATAACTCCATGGCGCAGCAGAAGAAAATTTTATACCACCTGATAATACCACAATTACGCTTGCATTTAGATTACCAACATTGCAATTCTGCATCTGAAAATAATTGAAAGCATCAATTGCTTCAACACTGCATAAAGTTATTTGCCCAGGAATAACTGTACCTGAATAAACACTTTGCAATTTAACATCATTGAAGTTAGGCTTACAAGTCAATGAAAAATCTTTGTTAAAATCCATGGAATCTGATAGTGTAATTTTTACTTGAAGTGTATCATTAATTGTTGGAGATTTGAATATTAATGGGGTGTTAGATGTATCAACTTTAATTACAAAGGTATCTGAAGGTTTTATGTCAAATGAGTATTCGCCAAAATAATTTGAGAAGGTTTTTTGCAATAAAGTCATAGAACTT
>JBDKJJ010000314.1:0-15296 GCA_039796635.1 Bacteroidota bacterium | reverse complement strand
TTCCTTCGGGTTTATTGTAAATAAAGGACAAATAAAGGATGAAAACGGAATATCAGCACATCAAGTATTATTAAATTCAATTCATCATGGGTTAACTTTTTTTGTAACCACTAAAGGATTTACTTACATTTTACAAAATAAAGATTCATCAATTAGGATGGATGCTTCCTTTTTAAATGCGAATATTTCTACATCACAAATAGAATATAGTCAACCTTTAAACGATGCCCCCGTTTATTTTTATTCAGGAAAAAGTACTGAAATGATTACTCAGTTTTACTATTCAAAAATCAAACTAAAAAATATTTATAAAGGGATTGATTTGATTTTAACAAGTACTGATTCAAGCATTGAATATAGCTTTGAGGTTGAAGCAGGTGCTTCAGTTCAACAAATTCAATTGCGATATACAGGTTGCCAGTTGCAAATAAATCAAGATGGTGATTTGCTCTTAAAGAATCGCATCAATGAAATTAAAGAAACGCATTTGAAAAGTTTTCAGAATGGAAAACAAATTGCAACTCATTTTTCAATTAGTGATTCAAGCACAATAACTTTTGTTCCATCTGAATACAACATTAATCAGACAATAATAATTGACCCAACTATTGTTTGGTCAACTAATTTTGGAGGAAATAATTGTACTGAAAATGGTGTTGCGATAAATAAAAATGATGATTTTTTAATTTGTGGTTCAACTTATGGCAATGCCAATTTTCCTTTATTAGGAGCTGGTTCATATTATTCAAATGGAAGTTTAACTACTACTCAAGCATTCATTAGTAAGTTCAATAAAAATATGCGCTTGCTGTGGTCAATTCAGTATGGTGGCGTTGGAAATGATTATGCAACAGCAATTGCAGTGGATAATTCGAATTCAATATTTGTAAGTGGTGTTACAAATTCAGAAGATTTTTATGTTAAAAAAAGTGGAGCATCTTTTATTGATAGCACATTGAACGATAGTTTGAAAAGAACTTTTTTTCAGAATTATGATGCATTTGTATTAAAATTAAACAATAATGGAGTGCTGCAATATGCTACTTATTTAGGTGGCGATGATGATGATTTTTCAAAAGATATTTCGGTGGATGCTTCGGGTAATATTGTAGTGGTGGGTTCTACACAATCCAATGATTTTTTAATTAAATCTTCATCGGGTTATAATCAATCAAATTTAAAAGGTACCGAAGATGGTTTTTTAATAAAACTCAATAATAATGGTGCTTTGCAGTGGTCAACCTATTTCGGTGGAACAAAAACAGATGCTATAAATTCGGTTTCAATTGATGCATCATCTTCAATATTTGTATGCGGATTTACCAATTCAAGAATTCAATTTCCGTTGCAAAATAATGGCGGATACTTTGATAACAATTTAGATACTACGGATTTTTTTGTTTCAAAATTTACTTCAACACAAGCATTAAATTGGTCAACTTATTTTGGTGGAAGTAAATTTGATTTTGGTGCAGCATCAGTAATTGATAAGGCCGGAAACCTTTATGTAGCAGGCAATACCAATTCAAATAATGCACCTATATATAAAAATTCATCTTCGGTTTTTTATGATTCAACATTGAATAATGGTGTTGCAAGTTCAAATCCGTTTTTTAGTTATGATGATATTTTGTTAGCAAAATTTAGTAATACTGGCAGCAGATTATGGGCTACATATTTAGGAGGTGAAGCTGATGAATCAATTTACAGTGGCAGTTTTCAAACTGATAAAAACAATCAACTTTCAATTGATAAATGTAACAACTTGTATGTGTGTTATGGCACCAATTCAAAGCATGATACTCTATTAAATTTAAATTGCAATAGTTACTTTGATAACACATTTGGGCCAACTAAACTTTTAAAAATTGATAATCATCAAAATTTAAAATGGGCTACCTATTTTGGTAATTCATTTGGGATGTTTCAAGGGTGCATCGTTAATAATAGTCATTCAAATTTGTATGCTACCAATCCTACACAAATATTTCCAACAGCTTATCCTGCGCCATTTGCTTATTATAATAATAGTGGAGATGTGATTTTATCACGATTAGATTATTTGCCATTTACGGCAGGTGTAAATTCAAATTTGTGTGGTGTTGGTTGTAATGGAAATGCAAGTGTTTTGATTTCTTCGGCTTGTTCTTCAAGTTCATTTAGTTATTTATGGAGCAATGGTTCTACTGCTAATTCATTAACAAATTTATGTGCTGGTAATTATTTTGTAATTGTAAATGATACATCTGTTACTTGTTCATCGGATACAATTCATTTTAAATTAAAAAGCGGAATTCAAGCCTATCCGCAAGTTTCGGCAATGGCTTGCCCTACAACTTGCAACGGAGCTGCTTCTATTACGTTACCTGCTTCAGTAGGAAGTGTACAGTATCAATGGCATGTAAATGATACTATTGTCAATAATATTCCATCAGTATATGATTTATGTCCTCAGCAAGATACTTTAATATTAAGTACATCAGCCTGCGGTTCAGATACTGTAATATTCAATATTCAGCCTTATCCATATTTAATGTTATACCGAAAATCATTAACCATTGGTGACTTAATTCCATGTCCGTTAGAGTGTAATTCTATTGCTCAATATGTAATTAGTGGCGGACAGCAAGCAGCCACAACTATTTGGAATAATGGAGTGATTGGTCCAATTGCAAATAATTTATGTGCAGGAAATACTTATACTATCACTGCTACTGATTCAGTTTGTTATTACACTTCGGCAACGGTTACCATTCCTAATCCTGTTGTGCCTTTTCCAACAATTACAAATAGTTTTACTGCCGCAACCTGTAAACCAATTTATACTGTTCAAGCTAATTTATTTAACGGTGGTCATCAAAAACCTTATCATTATTTATGGAATACGGGTGATACTACAGCTACAATTGATAGTGTAGGCGCAGGTACATATACTTGTATTATTTCAGATTCATGCAAAACATATAATGCTGTAACTTGTACTATCTCACCTTTTATTAAAAAACCATTTCATGTTTCTATCATTTCATCAGTTCCAAATTGTGATTCAATATTATGTAATGGTGTGATGGGGGTTAATATTTCACAAATAAATAATTTTTATGGAATTGCTCCATATAGTTATTATTGGAATGGTGTTCAAGGAACAAACACTTATGATTCAGCATGTTTAGGAAAAAAATATAAATTAATGGTAATTGATGCATGTGCTGATACTATGTATGATTCAATAATTTATAATGTAGCTTATAGTTTTGGGTTAAATGTATCATATGATAAGCTTTTATGCTTTGATAGTTGCAGTTATAGAGCATCTATTTTACCCCATGGAACTTCACCGTTTACTTATTTATGGTTTGATAGTACTACATTAAATTATCATTATAATTTGTGTAAAGATTCTGTTTATCATGTTATTGTTGGGGATGCTTGTGGAAATAAAGATACGGTAGGTATTTATCCATCTGTTCCTCCATTTAAAATTTCAGCTTCAACTTCAGGTTATACCTCTTGTTGTATAGGCGTTGTAAGCGTAACAGTTGTGTCGAGCACAGGTATTGTGGGCGGTAAACCTCCTTACCATTTTTTTTGGAGCACCGGTTCAACTCAAACTTCAATTGATAGTGTTTGTGCAGGTATTGCTTATTGGGTAATTGGTTGGGATTCATGCGGTGCTAAAGATTCTATTTATTTTATAACACCTAATATTCAATCTCCATCATTTGCAGTAACAGTTAATACAACAGGATCCTGTTCAAATTTATGTACGGGCAGTGCTTCTGCAAATATATATCAAGTCCCATTATCTAATCCGCCTTCTTTAGGAGGTGGGGTGCCTCCTTATTCATTCTCTTGGTCAAATGGAATAAATGGTTCAACTAATTCACCTGGTGGAATTTTAGACGTTTTTAATTTATGCAATGCTCAAGTTATACATTGCACTGTTACTGACGATTGTGGAACTATGGTTGGAAGTTTTGCACAAGTTCCTTTAACACAAAGTTTATCATTAAATATGGGTTCTTCACCATCATGTATTGGTACTTGCAATGGTATTGCTTATGCCTATGCATCTAATGGTTCGCCGCCATACACTTACATTTGGAACGATACTATTATTGGTACCAATAGTTATTATCAAGCTTGTGCTGGTCAAAAATATAAATGCAAAATTATTGATGCCTGTGGCGATTCAGCTATTGATACGGTTACCATTCCAATACTTCAACCTTTAACCGCTAATGTTTCATTAGCAAATACTAAGTGTAATTTTAATTGTGGTGCAACTGCTACTGTAAGTTATTCAGGTGGTCAGTCGCCTTATTTTGTAGCATGGAATACTGGGCTTTTGAACACTAATTCGCTTACTAATTTATGTGCTGACTCAATGTATAATGTAGTTGTAAGTAGCTTAGGATGTGCAGCTAAACGAATTAAATTTCGAGTACCAACTAATCCAATCTTGACATTGAATAAAGTGTTTGATGATTCAACTTGTGCTAATTCATGTACTGGGAAAATAAAAGTAAAAGCTTCTGGTGGTCAGCTACCATACAATTATAGTTGGAGTAATGGTTCATCATCAACCTTGATTACAAATTTATGCGCTGGTATTTATACTTGCATTGTTACTGATTTTTGTGGGAAGAAAGATACTTTAACAGATACTATTTATGCTCATTCACCATTGCATGGATTTATTTTAAAGAAACAAAATTCATGTAATAATATTTGCAATGGCACAGCAAAAATTTCACAATATGGTGGTGCACCACCTTATACATATTTATGGAGCAATGGTCAAACTTCGCAACAAGCTACAAATCTTTGTAAAGGCTCAAACTATTGTATAGTGCATGATTCATGCGGATATAATGATACTGTTAGATTTGTTATTCAATCATTTCCGCTTCTAAAAGATTCATTAATTATTACAAAAAAAATTAGTTGTTTATCAAGTTGTAATGGTGCAGCAAAAATTATTCATATTTCGGGCAAAGCACCTTATACTTATTTGTGGAGTAATGGAAATGTTGGCAATTCAACAAATACTTTATGTGCTGGTAATAATTTTTGTATTGTTTCAGATTCATGCGGATTGAAAGATACAATTGCATTTAAAATTGATTCTATTTCATCCATAAAAATTGATTCAGTTCATTTTGCAAATAGTTCATGTAATGAAATTTGTACCGGCTCAGCAAGCATTTTCGCTTCAGGTGGTCAGCCACCTTTAACCTATTTATGGAGCAATGGAGCAACAACAAATTCAATTTCAAATTTATGTCCGGGAAAATATTTTGTAAAAATTACTAACCCAAATTGCTTATCAGATTCATTGTTTGATAGCGTTGAAATAAAATCTAACTTTCATTCTAATGCAACAATTACAAAGCATAATTTATGTTTTGATTCGTGCAAAGGCGCTGCTTCTATCTCTGTTTCAGGCGGTACACCACCTTATCATTATTATTGGAGTAATGGCGTTAGTACATCAGCATATAATAAACTTTGTACGGATACATTTATTGTGAAAGTAAATGATAATGTGGGCTGTGCAGTTTATGATACCATTATCATTTCATCACCACCTAAACTTTTTGTAAATTCAATACTTACCCCAAGCCATTGTTATAATCATGATGGTAAAATTGTAGTTCAGGTTAATGGCGGAACCAAACCTTATAATTATTTATGGAGCAATGGAGCAAATTCAAATACTGACAGTTTGCTTACTATTGGTAAATATCAAGTGATGATTACCGATAGTAATCAATGTAAAATTTCAAAATCTTTTCAAATAACAGGATTGTACCCAACTGTTTTTGTAAGCAATGATACTTTAGTTGGTGGCGGTGATACGGTAAAATTAAACGCTTATGGAACAAAATATTTTCATTGGTTTCCATCTAATAATTTGAGTTGCGATACTTGTAAAAATCCTTATTGGATAGGCATTGAACAGCAAAATATTTGTGTTATAGGTATTGATACATTCGGATGTAGTGATACGGCTTGTTTAGTGATTTCAACTTTTGATAATTGTGGTAATATAGTTTTACCTAAAGCATTTACACCTAATAATGATGGCGTAAATGATGTATTTAAGCCATTAGCACATTACCCAGATTGCTTCGTTGAAATTGATTTTAAAATATTTGATAGATGGGGAATGTTACTGTTTCAATCTAACAATATTAACCAAGGTTGGGATGGAACTTATAAAAATGTTCAACAACCGCAAGATTCGTATGCTTGGATTTTAACTGCTAAAAATTATTACGGACGTAAAATTACTTTGAACGGAAACGTTACCATCATTCGATAATAATTGGACTTAGTTAATCATCAAATTACAACCTCTCACATCACTGTAATCAACCCTTCCAATAATTTCAAAACTATTTTTAGTAGTAATTTTTCCAATATCATCAGTAGCAATAAAACTACATGAATTAATGTTTGATAAATCAACAATATTCAAGCATCCTGTTTCGCCTATATTCTTACTTATTTGAAATGGGTCATACAAATCTCTAATCCAAACCTTTGCTGTTTTTTGCATGCTGAAAACTCCATTTTTTATTGCATAAAACTGACTTAATAATTCAGTCATGCCATATTCTGAAGCAATGCTTTTTTTATTAAAAGCTTTGTTTAAGTAATCATGAACTTCATGCTTTAGCCATTCTTTTCTTCTGCCTTTCATTCCGCCAGTTTCTAATACTATTGTATGATTTAATTGTGGATTATATTTTTCAGCAAAGTCAAGCAATGCGTAGGTTACGCCAATTAAAATTGTTTTTTGATGAGCTGATTCTAAAGCTAATAATGTATTGTATAAATCTTCATGATTATATAAGTAAAAACCATTTTTGGGATGATTGCTAATTTTCATTAATTCTTCAACCATATAAACCAACGAACTATTATTTTTTTCAAGATAGGAGGGAAGCAATGCTAAAAAGCAATAATCGTTTACTTTATCAAATGATTGATGAAAGCAATTTATCATACTTTGTAAGTAAATTGATTTATCGGTTACTAAATGCCTACTTTGCACAATGCCAGTAGTGCCGCTGCTTCTAAATTCAATTTGTGGTGATTGGTTTGATGAAATTACATCATGCGTTTTGAAAAAACTGATGGGTAAAAACGGAATTTTTTCAACTGAATTAATTGACGAAATATTTTTTCCTAACCCGTCAACATAATCATGGTAAACTTTACAATGATGATATTGAAATTTAAAAACGGCTAAAGCGATTTCATCAAATTCATTTGTATAATTTAAAATTTCAAAATATTTATCTATGAAATTGCCATCAAGCTTAGTTTCAGATGCAGCAATTGAATTGCTTTGAAGCGTTGTTTTAATAAGTTCAATATCTGAAAGATGAGTATTCAAAAAAATAGTTTTGCTTTACAATAATATGCTGTTTACTTTAGCGTTTCAAATTTTATGAAATATAAAATCATTTTATTGTTGATTCTACCATTGGCTTTTGTATTACAAAAATGTCAAAAAGCACCTGATTTTCCTATTGAGCCTATTATTACATTCGGTTCTTTTAATAAAACAAATATTACCATTGGTACCGATTCATTAATAATGAAAATAAAATTTACTGATGGTGATGGTGATATTGGCTTTAACCAAGGTGAATATGCAAATAATGATTCATCATTATTAATTACCGAAGTAAGAAGAGGAATTGCTGACTATACACATGCATACAATCCGCCGCATATACCTGAAAAAGGAAGTTTCAAGCAAATTAGTGGAACTATAACCATAAATATGTGGTATATCAGCGGTTGCAGACCTGACCATACAACCGCTGACACCGTTACTTATAAAGTTAAATTGTTGGATAGGGCAGGGCATGTAAGTAATACAATTACTACTCCTATCGTTTATCAAAAATGCAATTAACAATATTGTTCAAAAGCACCTACCAAGTTTTGTGCAATCATTTCAGCACTTCTACCTTCAATATGATGACGTTCAATAAAATGAACCAACTGACCATCTTTAAATAAAGCTATACACGGTGATGATGGTGGATATGGCAAAGTATAAGTTCGAGCTTGCTTAGTTGAATCAACATCAAAGCCTGCAAATACAGTTGTTAAATGAGCTGGTTTTTTAGCATGTTTAATTGCCATACGAACGCCAGGACGAGCCGTACCAGCTGAACAACCACATACTGAATTGATAAATAATAAAGTAGTGCCTTCACGATTCATGGCATTATCTACATTTGCCGGAGTTAATAATTCTTCAAAACCTACAGCCGTCATTTCGGCTTTCATTGGGTTTACTATTTCTGCTGGATACATTTTGTAAATTGTTTTATTTATTTTTCGAAGTGCAAACTTCTTATAAAAAGTTGATGTTGCAAAATGAAACAACCTTTAATGAAAAAAGTTTGAGTGAAATGCAACCATTTCTTGCAACTTACCGACTATGTGATTAGAAACCTTGAGTAAGATGTTGAATTAATTGGGATTCTCTGTAATTTTAAAACCTAAAGATGACGGAAGCCAACAACATACAGGATTATTCTGAAATAATTGAAGGTTGTAAAAACAACAATCGAAAATTTCAGGAAAAATTATATCAAACATTTAGCGGTAAAATGTTTGCTGTTTGCTTGCGCTATGCACATACGCATGAAGATGCTGAAGATATTGTGCAAGAAGGTTTTGTAAAAGTTTTCAAAAATATTTCGCAGTTCCGAAACGAAGGCTCATTTGAAGGTTGGATTAGAAGAATATTTGTGCATACTGCTATTGAAATATATCGAAAAAATGCAAAAATGTTCCCTATTGTTGAACTTACTCCATTTAGGGATACACAAAATATTAATTCAAATGCACTTGATAATATGAGTGTAAATGAATTAATGAAAATGATACAAAGTTTATCATCGGGCTACAGAACAGTGTTTAATTTATATGCTATTGAAGGTTTTACACATAAGGAAATAGGTGAAATGTTAGGAATAAGTGAAGGTACTTCTAAATCACAAATGTCAAGAGCAAGAATATTATTGCAAAACATGATTGAAGATGTATCAAAAAAAAAATTGATTCAAGTAGATGTTAAGGCGTATGGAAAATAATAATATAGATAAAATATTTAAAGATGCTTTGGCTGATCATAGTGTTCAACCAAAAGCAAATTTATGGGCAAAAATTGAGGCTGATTTGCCTCAACCTAAAAAAGTAGTATTTTTTTCAGGATGGGTGAAGTATGGAATGGCGGCTGCATTTGGCGGTTTGATTGCAGTTGGAAGTTTGCTTTTTTTACAAAATAATGAAACTCCAAAGCGTATTGCTTCAGCTTTAAAAATATCTACTCAAAAATCAAATAATTCAAATACAGAAGTAGCAGCAAAGTTGGGCAATCAAGCAATTGATATTCCCCAAGAACATATTGATAAATCAACAAATACTTCTTCGTTAAGCAATGCTTTGGCATCTCATATTAAAAAAGAAAATCTTGAAAAATCTGTTGCTAATAATGCAGCATTAATAAGTAATTCGCCTAAAGGTTTAATCGTTAATCCAACTGCAAATAATATTTTATCTGCATCTAACAATAAATTAAGTGCTGATTTAATTGGGTTCTTTAAGCCTTTGTTAATCTCGAATATTGAAAATGAATATAACAGAGTGATTAAAGGAAAAGTAACTGATAATATTTACATTGATGATTTACTTAAAAAGCAACTTTACTTTGTAAAAGGCTTTCATATTGGTGTAAAAGGTGAGTTTAACAATACATGGATTTTGGTTAATCAACCTTCAAGTATTACTAAAGCTCAATCAACTCAAATCAATTATAAAATAGATGCAGGTTTGGCTTATGGTTTAATGGCTGGTTATGATTTCAACAACAAATTTGGTTTACAGATTGAATATCATTTAGTATCTCAAATGGCTCAGCGATATGAAGTAACTACTCAATATTCAATTCAAGATAAAACAACTCGATTAAAACTCAATTATAGCCATATTCCTTTATTATTCAAATTCAAGTGGCATCCGTTAAAAGGAGTTGAACAAAAGCCAGTAGTGATGAATTACATAATTGGAATTCAATATGGCTGGTTGAAAAGTAAAGACTTAACTGAAGTGGTTGCTGTGAACGAGCCCGGAGCTAATTACATAAAAAAACAAGTAAGTTTAACCGAGTGGGATTTAGTTGGTGGAGTTAATTATGATATTTATTTAAATGAAAGTTTTTTCGTTTCGATGGGCGGTAGAGCTACTTATGGTAGTAATCTTCAAAATTTATTTAATACCAATTCAGAACAAAAAAGCAGAAATGTAACGTTAGGAATTGAAATGGGATTACATTATAAATTACCTTTTAATAAGGTGAAGTAACTTTCTTTTTTCTTCATAGTTTATAGGTTTGGGTTTTAAAAAAAAATCCTTCGGTATTAATTTACTGAAGGATTTTTTTATTTCTAATAATTGATTATTTGCTCTTTAATTGTTGAAGGAATTTCTCTGTATTCATATTGTTGATTTCGAAGTTGAGGTTCAAAGCCAGCTTCACGAATTGACTCTTGAATTGTTTTATAAGTAAACCGGTGTGGAGCTCCGGCAGCACTTACTACATTTTCTTCAATCATTATACTGCCAAAATCGTTAGCGCCAGCATGCAAAGCTAACTGAGCTACTTTTTTACCAACAGTAAGCCACGATGCTTGAATATTAATTACATTAGGCAACATAATTCTACTCATTGCAATCATTCTTATATATTCATCAGCCGTACTTTTATTATGAACGCCTTTAATTTCAGCTAAAAGCGTATCAACATCTTGAAAAGTCCAAGGGATAAATGCTAAGAAACCTTTTGCCTCAGCTGGTTTTATACTTTGAACTTCACGTATTTTTACTAAGTGTTCAAATCGTTCTTCAATTGTTTCAACGTGACCAAACATCATAGTTGCTGATGATGTAATATTTAATTTATGAGCTTCATGCATCACATCTAACCATTCTTGCGATGAACATTTTCCGTTACTTATTAATCGTCTAACTCTGTCAGTTAAAATTTCAGCACCAGCACCAGGCAATGAATTCATTCCTGCATTTTTCAATCTTTGTAAAGTTTCACTATAGGTTAGTTTTGAAATAGTTGAAATATGTACAATTTCAGGAGGCCCAAGCGTATGAAGTTTTAAATTAGGATATAGTTGTTTTAATTCTTTAAATAAATTTTCGTAAAATTCAATTCCTAATTCAGGGTGATGACCACCTTGCAACAATAATTGGTCACCTCCATATTGAAGTGTTTCGTCAATTTTTATTTTGTAGGTTTCAATGTCAGTAATGTAACTTTCAGGATGACCAGGAACACGAAAAAAATTGCAGAACTTACAATTTGCAACGCAAACATTTGTAGTATTTACATTTCTATCAATTTGCCATGTTACTTTTCCATCAGGCTTTTGTTTTTTTCTGAGTTCATTAGCTACCAACATCAATTCGGTTGTTGGGGCATTATTAAAAAGAAAAACGCCTTCTTCAGCAGTTAAAAATTCAAACTTTGAAGCTTTTTCTAACAAATTATTTATTTCCATACGGCAAAGATAATTGATGATTATGTGAAAATTGATGAACTATTTTGAAACTTTGTAAACTATTATGAATCTGTTTAAATTTTATATTGAAAAACTAACCAATATTTATGAATTTGATGAAGCCAATGCAATTACTCATCAAGTATTTAAACAAATCATTTCTAACAATAAACAAGATTATTTGTTGTTAGAAATTGAAAATATTTCTACTACTATTAAATTTGCACAATTACAAAATATTTTATTCAGATTGGTTTCAAATGAGCCGTTGCAACATATTTTGGGCTATGTATATTTTTTAGATGGTAAGATTAAAGTCAATAAAAATGTTTTAATCCCTCGGCCTGAAACAGAAGAATTGGTTTTTATGGTCAATCAAAAATTAAAAAAAGAAAATAATCTTTCAGTAATTGATATTTGTTCGGGCAGTGGTTGTATTGCAATTTCAGTTGCCAAATTAAATCCTTCATTTAAATTATTTGGCTTAGAAAAATCAAAAAGAGCATTTGAGTTATCCTCTAAAAATTCTGAATTAAATAATGTGAATGTATCATTTATTAATGATGATATTTTTAGTTGGCAACCTTTCACAAAGTTTGATGTAATCATAAGTAATCCGCCTTATGTAATGCACTCTGAAAAAAATTTGATGGATAACAACGTATTAGGCTTTGAACCTCACATGGCATTATTTGTTGATGATTCAAACCCTTTAATTTTCTATGCTGAAATAAAACGAATTGCGCTGCAATCACTAAAAATAAACGGAAAAATATTTTTGGAAATAAATCCAATTTTGGCCGATGAAACTGCCTTATTATTTCAAGATGAAAATTTTTCATCACAAATTGTTTTAGATATGTATGGTAAAAAACGATTTGTATTCGCTGCCAAGTTATACCAATTCCAACAATAAAATAGTCTAAACTATTTTGGAGTTGTGAAGTGGTAAATGCCGATACAGTTAGAAAATAGTACAAATAAATGAAACGTCCCGATTTCTTCGGGATGAACTATTTTGAAAACGTAATCAGTATAAGTTTAATCTCATTTTAATACTCATTGGTAGATTTTATTTCTATTAATGAGAATTTTTTGGCATTTCTAATGTGCCACTTTCTTAAATTTTATTGTCATTTTAATAACTGAATAAGTTTTTTTACGCAGACAATTACGCCAAGTATATGATTGATAAGCCTTTGGTGTTGCAGTTACTTTGTGGTATGAAAATCTATAAAAAAGATTTAACTAAAAAAGTATAAAAACATTTTCGGCATATCATTTGAAAAATGCTGAACAATCACACAAAAAAATAAAACACAAAGTTTCAAACCTCATCAATCATGAAAGCACCAAAATTATTATTAGTAAATGCACTTATTTTATTTCTGTTTAAAACAGAAGTAAACGCTCAAGTTGCAGTTACAAACCAGGGAACATTATACGTTTCAGGCTCTTCAGATATTTTGTATGTAAATGGTTCATTTGATAATCAGTCAACATCCGCATTAACAAATAATGGTTCTTTTTATTTGTTAGGTGATTTATCAAATACTGAATCAGGAATGACTGCCGGATCTGGAAGATTATACCTTCAAGGATCATCAGCTCAAACTATTTCAGGCACACAAGCTTTTAAAACTTATGATTTAACAACCAATAATAGTAGCGGTTTTACTTTAAATAATGATTTGAGTGTAAGCGGAACTCATACTTTTAGTTCTGGTGTTTTAAGTACTTCGGCTTCAAATTATTTGATTTATCAAAGTGGAGCAACTTATACAGGTGATGGTGATAGTAAACATGTGAATGGTTGGGTTAAAAAAATTGGTACACAGGATTTTGATTTTCCGGTTGGGAATGGGTCAATGGAACGTGTTGCAGGTATTCGAGCTTTATCTACATCTTCTGATTTTCAATGCAGATATTATCAATCTACCCCAAATACTTCATCGGTATTAACTTCATCAGGTTTAACTACAGTTAATTCAAATGAATATTGGTATATTGATAGAAATAGCGGTGGTACAGCAAAAGTTTACATGACTTGGAATGTATTGAAAAGAGCACTTTCATTAGGAACTTCATTTTTAAGTTATGTGCAAGTAGCACACTATACAAGTTCAAATTGGCAAAGCGAAACGGGAACAGCTACTGGCAGTTTACTTACTTCAGGAAGTATTACTTCAGGAACATTGAACTCATTTAGTCCGTTTACTTTTGGTAGTGGTAATGCGGTTTTACCAGTTGCAATCCGTGATTTGAATGTGAAATGTTTAGGAAATAGTGAGTATGAATTATCATGGGTTGCTACACATGATGATGGAGACGGAATTTATCACATTAATTATTTGAATAATGATAATAATAAAGTAGATATAAGTCAATTAATGCCACAACGTGGAAATGATATTTATTACACAACAAAAGTTACTTTAACCGAACCAATAGCTAAACCCATTTTCACTTTAGATTATGTTGATCAATTAAATGTAGCCAAAGATTTAGGAACTGTATATGCTGATTGTGCTTCAAATGGACAAGTAACTGATGAAGATGGAAATAAATATGTATTGTTGAATAATGGCGATGCACCTTCAATTCAAATTAATTCAACTGCTGATTCAAAAGATGTAAGTTTTTCATTAGAAGTTTATAATGCTGCTGGTCAATTAGTAAAAGCTGCCGAACAATTTGAAATTATGCCTGGTAGCTCACAAATCATTCCAATTGATTTCCCTTTTGTTCCTCAAGCTATGTATTTCGCAATACTTTCATCAGTAACATCAAACAAGAAAAAGAAAACATTCAAAATTATTTTACACTAATAATTGAAGAATAACTAAGTTTTTAATTCAAAAATAATTTAATCTAAACACATTAATAACCCTAACAAAAGATGAATGTAAAATTTTGCATATACTCTTTAATGTTATCCTTGTTCGCAGGTTCGGCTGTTGCCCAAATTACCTTTACAAGTCAGGTTCCTATTGGTATTAGCTCTTCAAAAGATATGTTATTTATTGATGGAAATTTACAAAATGAGAATACTTCAAATTTAGTGAATAACGGAAAATTGTATGTAACCAAAAATATTAATAATGAACAAGCAAATATTCAAGTTGGTACAGGAACATTATATTTAAAAGGAACTTCAGAGCAAACCGTTAGTGGTTCAAAAACTTTTAATACCTACAATTTAAATACAGATAATTTAAACGGAATTAAGCTAGATGCCAATTTAACCGTTAGTAATTTTCACCATTTTTTGAATGGAATAATTCATACTAATGCTAATGAAACCTATTTGATTTATAAAAGCAATGCAAACTATACTGGTGATGATGACAAAAAACATGTGAAAGGAACAGTGAAAAAATATGGGGCAGCAGATTTTGAATTTCCTGTTGGGAATGGAAATGTTGAACGCAAGGCTGGTTTGAAAAATATTTCTGAACCTTCAGTTTTCAGTTGTACATATAATGAATCAGCACCAAGTTCAAAAGCTGTTCATCAATTGAAAGCTGCAAGCGAATCTGAAAGTTGGAACATTACTCAAAGTGAAAAATATAACGCATCAGCAAATGTAATTTTGAGTTTTAATGCTAATAAAAAATCATTGCCTCATAATATTACTGACGCAAGCCTACTAAAAGTAGGGCATTTAGTAAATGATAAATGGAATAATGA